>DASXNK010000144.1 GCA_036495095.1 Candidatus Dormiibacterota bacterium
GCCGGCCTGGTCGGCGCCCGGGTGGTGGAGATCCCGGTCAACCACCGCCCCCGCACCCGCGGCACCAGCAAGTACGGGATCTCGCGCACCGTGCGGGTGATCCTCGACCTGCTGACCGTCAAGTTCCTGCTGAAGTACCTGTCCCGCCCGATGCAGTTCTTCGGGCTGCTCGGCCTGATGAGCTTCGTGCTCGGCTTCTGCTCGCTCGCCGGCCTGCTCATCGAGAAGGCGGTGTCCGGGGTCGGCCTGGCGGAGCGGCCGCTGATGATCCTCAGCGTGCTCCTGGTCATCCTCGGGGTGCAGTTCCTCTCGATGGGACTGCTCGGTGAGCTGCTCACCCGCATCTACCACGAGGTGGGCCAGCGGCCCCCGTACGTGATCCGTCGCACCGCCGGCATCGACGCCGACGCCGACCGGGTTGCCGATCCGGTGGCCGCGCTCGCCGGCCAGGGCCCGTCCGGGGTGACCATCGACGTCGACGACGACGACGTGGAGCTGCCCGCGCGCGAGCTGCGCGGCCGGGGAGGACGCCTGCGCCCGGTCGGCTAGGAGCCGGCCTGCAACGTCTCGGACAGCCGCCTGCGGTGGAGACCCGACCGGGGTCTCCACCCGCCGGCCCCTCCGCTAGCCGCCGGCCTCGAATCCCTCGGGGAGGCGCACCTTGCCGCGCATGGCGGCGCGCACCCGCTCCACCGCCGCGGCCACGGCGGGGTCGCCGAGGGCGAGGATGCGGGCCGCCAGGTGGCCGGCGTTGCGCGCCCCCATCTCCCCGACGGCGACGGTGGCCACGGGGACGCCCGGCGGCATCTGCACGATGCTCAGCAGCGCGTCGAAGCCGTTCAGCGGTGTCCCGGTGAGGGGAACGCCGATCACCGGCAGGGGGGTGAGGGCGGCGAGCACGCCGGGCAGCGCCGCGGCGGCGCCGGCCCCGGCGACGAGCACCCGCAGTCCGCGCCCCGGGGCGGTGGCAGCGTAGCGCTGGAGCACGTCGAGGGCGCGGTGGGCGGAGATCACCGCGGTCTCGTGGCCGATGCCGTAGTCCTCGAGCACCTCCGCGCAGCGTTGCATCGCCGCCGCGTCGCTCTCGCTTCCCATGACGATGCCGACCCGCACCGGGGCGCCGCTCACCGGCCCGCCGCTCCGGGCGCCGCGGCCACCTGGGCACCGGCGGGGTCGGCGATGTCACCGCGGTGCTGCATCCCCTCGAAGCGCACCCGCCCGAGGTTGGCGTAGGCGCGCTCGCGCGCGGCCGCGATGGTGTCGCCGCGCGCGACCACGGTGAGCACCCGCCCGCCGGCGGTGCGCACCGTCCCGTCGGGATCGCGGCGGGTGCCGGCGTGGAAGAGGAGGGCGTCGCCGTCGAGCGCCTCCAGGCCGGTGATCGCGTCGCCGCCGCGGACGCTGCCCGGGTACCCGGCGGCGGCGGCGACCACGCCCACGGCGGCGCCGGCGAGCGCCCGCGCCCTGCCCCCCTCGAGCCCGCCGCGGGCGCAGGCGGTGAGGAGGTCGAGCAGGTCCTCGCCGAGGAGCGGCAGCACCACCTGGGTCTCGGGGTCGCCGAGGCGGGCGTTGAACTCCACCAGGCGCGGGCCCGCGTCGGTGAGCATGAGCCCGGCGTAGAGACAGCCCCGGAAGGGCGTGCCCTGGGCGCGCAGTGCGGCCACACAGGGCTCCACGAAGCGCCGCAGGGCGTCGTCGAGGGTGGAATCGGGGTCGAGCCCGGCGGGCGGCGCGTAGGCGCCCATGCCGCCGGTGTTGGGCCCCCGGTCGCCGTCGTGGATGCGCTTGTAGTCGCAGGCGGGAGCGAGCGCCCGCACCGAGTCGCCGTCGCTGAGGGCGAGGACGCTCACCTCCCGGCCGCTCATCCGCTCCTCGACGACCACCCGGGTGCCTGCCTCGCCGAAGCGGCCCTCGAGCAGGCAGGCGTCGATCGCGGCCCGGGCGGCGGCGGCGTCGTCGCAGACGGTCACCCCCTTGCCCAGGGCGAGCCCGTCGGCCTTCACCACGCAGGTGCCGAGCTCGGCGGCGAAGCCGTGGAGACGGTGACGGTCGTCGACGCCGCCGGCCTGCCAGGCGGCGGTGGGGATGCCCGCGCTGCCGGCGAGGAGCTTGGTGAACTCCTTCGACGACTCCACCCGCCCCGCCGCGCGGGTGGGACCGAACACCGCGATGCCGCGCTCGGCGCAGCCGTCGGCGAGGCCGGCCGCGATCGCCCCGTCGGGACCGATGACCACCAGGTCGACCTCGCGCTCGACCGCCAGCCGTACCATCGCGGGGACGTCGTCTGCGGCGACGGCGACGTTCTCGGCGAGCCCGGCGGTGCCGCCGTTTCCCGGCGCGCAGATCAGCTCGGTGCCGGGGTGCCGCGCGCATCCCCAGGCCAGCGCGTGCTCCCGGGCGCCGGAGCCGGCGATGAGGACCCTGGTCACTCCCATTCGATCGTGGAGGGAGGCTTGCTGCTGATGTCGTAGACCACGCGGTTCACGCCCTGCACCTCGTTGACGATGCGCCGCGAGATGGCGCCGAGGACGTCGTAGGGCACCTTCGCCCAGTCGGCGGTCATGCCGTCGTCGCTGGTCACGATGCGGATGGCGACGACGTTGGCGTAGGTGCGCCCGTCGCCCATCACCCCCACCGACGAGATCGGCGTCAGGATCGCGAAGGACTGCCACACCTCGCGGTAGAGACCGCTGCGCTTGATCTCGTCGATGACGATCCAGTCGGCGGCGCGGAGGGTCTCGAGGCGCGCGCGGGTGACCTCGCCGATGATCCGGATCGCCAGCCCGGGGCCGGGGAACGGCTGCCGCCACACCAGGTCCTCAGGGAGACCGAGCGCGAGCCCCACCCGGCGCACCTCGTCCTTGAAGAGGTAGCGGAGCGGCTCGACCAGCTCGAAGCGCAGGTCCTTGGGGAGTCCGCCGACGTTGTGGTGGGTCTTGATCGTCCGCGCGCCGTGGGTGTCCCGAGCGGTGGACTCGATGACGTCCGGGTAGAGCGTGCCCTGGGCGAGGAAGTCGACCTGACCGAGCCGGCGCGCCTCCTGCTCGAAGACCTCGATGAAGGTGCGCCCGATCGCCCTGCGCTTCTCCTCGGGGTCGACCACCCCGGCGAGCGCGGCGAGGAAGCGATCGGTGGCGTCGACGTGGACGAGGTCGATGTGCCGCTGCCGCGACATGACGTCGATGACCCGGTCGGCCTCGGCGCGGCGGAGCAGGCCGTTGTCGACGAAGACGCAGACCAGCTGGTCGCCGATCGCGCGGTGCACCAGCGTCGCCGCCACCGCCGAGTCGACGCCGCCGCTGAGCGCGCAGAGCACCCGGCCGTCGCCCACCCGCGAGCGCACGTCGGAGACCGCCATCTCGATGAAGGACGAGGGCTCCCAGGTGCCGCTGCAGCCGCAGACCCGGTAGAGGAAGTTGCGGAGCACCTCGCGGCCGAGCGGGGTGTGCACCACCTCGGGGTGGAACTGGATGCCCAGCCGTCCCGCCGGGCCCGCCATCGCCGCGCAGGGCGAGTTCAGCGAGTGGGCGACGGCCCGGAAGCCCGGCGGCAGCCTGGTGATGACGTCGCCGTGCGACATCCACACGGGCAGCTCCGCGGGCAGCCGCTCGAAGAGCCCGCCGACCTCGTCGACCACCAGCGACGCGAGCCCGTACTCACGCCGGGTCGCCGGCTCGACGGCGCCGCCGAGGTCCTGGGCGAGCAGCTGCATGCCGTAGCAGATGCCCAGGATGGGCAGCCCGAGGTCGTAGATCCCGGGGTCGGGACGGGGCGCGCCGGGCTCGTACACCGACGCCGGCCCGCCGCTGAAGATGAGGCCGCGCGGCTTGCGGCGGCGCACCTCCTCGGCGCTCACCGTCCCCGGCAGCAGCTCGCAGTACACCTTCGCCTCGCGCACCCGGCGGGCGATCAGCTGGCTGTACTGGGAGCCGAAGTCGAGCACCAGCACGGTGTCGTGCGCGGCGGCCACCGGCGCGAGGGCGGCGAGACCGCTGCCGCCGGCGACCACGGTCATCAGGCGCCCATGCCCACGCGCTGGGCGCGCTGCTCGGTCTTGCCCTCGGTCTTGATCGACGGCGCGATCACCATCTCGGTGTCCTGGAACTCGCGGATGTTGCGGGCCCCGCAGACCCCCATCGCGCTCTTCAGCGCGCCGACCAGGTTCATGCTGCCGTCGTCGACGTGCGCCGGCCCGAAGAGCACCTCCTGGAGGGCGCCCTTGACGCCGGTGCGGATGCGCGTTCCCCGGGGCAGGTTCGGATCGGGCGTGGCCATGCCCCAGTGGTTGCCGTGGCCCGCCGCCTCCTCGGTGGCGGCGAAGATGGAGCCGATCATCACCGCGTCGGCGCCGCTCGCGAACGCCTTGGTGATGTCGCCGCCGATGCGCATGCCGCCGTCGGTGATGATCGCCACCCGCTCGCCGCTCCGTCGCAGGTGGTCGTCACGGGCGGCCGCGCAGTCGCTGGTGGCGGTCACCTGGGGCACACCCACTCCCAGCACCGCGCGAGTGGTGCAGGCGGCGCCGGGGCCGACGCCCACCAGCAGCCCCCGGATCCCGGTGTCCATCAGCTCGAGGGCGGTCGCGTAGTCGACGCAGTTGCCGACCACGACCGGGATGTCGAGCGCCTGGGTGAGCTCGCGGAACGAGAGCTGGCGGTACGACCTGCTCACGTGCCGGGCGGTGAGCACCGTCCCCTGCACGACGAAGACGTCGGCGCCGGCCTCCTGCACCAGCGGCCCCCGCCTTTCGGCGTGGTTGGGGATCGAGGAGACCGCGCAGCGCACCCCGCCGTGCTTGATCTGCTCGATCCGCTGGCCGATCAGCCCGTCCTGCACCGGCGCGGTGTAGAGCCTCTGCAGGAGCAGGTTGATCTGGTCCGGTGGGGTGTCGGCGATCTCCAGCAGGACCTCGGTGGGATCCTCGTACCGGGTCTGCAGGCCGTCGAGGTTGAGCACCGCGAGCCCGCCGAGTCGCCCCATGGTGACCGCGAAGCGGGTGTCGACCACACCGTCCATGGCGGCCGCCAGGATGGGGAGGTCGAAGGTCGAGCCGTCGAGCTGGAAGGAGACGTCGATCTCAGCCGGGTTGATGGTCACCGTGCCGGGAACCAGCGCCACCTCGTCGAAGCCGTAGGCGCGCCGTGCCCGCTTCCCTCGTCCTAGCTCGAACTCCATGAGACCTCCGGTGCGACGATCGCGCCCGCGCGCCCCAGGGTCTCGGGAATGCGACGAGCGCCCAGCGCAGCGGTGGGCTGCGCTGGGCGCTCGTCTCCCCGAGGAGCCGGCGAGGTCCTCACCGGCAGGGGCATGCGCTGCACTTCGTCATGGCCATCCAGGTGGCAGCAGAGCATACCAGACAGCCCGCCCGAGGGTCGGTGACCGCACCCCATGTTGTGCCTGCCAACCCACGCACCCACCAGATGTGGTAGGGCTCAGGGGGTGGGTGAGGCGGCCGGCGACGGCTTCGGCGTGGGCGTCGGATCGGGCGTCGGCGGAGGCGTCGGAGGGAACGGCGTCGGCGTCGGCGCCGGCGACGGAGTGGGCAGTGGCGTCGTCGGCGGCCCCGGCGGCGGCGTCGGGGCGGGTGCCGGGGTCGGAGCCGGAGTCGGAGCCGGAGTCGGGGCCGGCTTCGGGGAGGGCGACGGCGTCGGCTTCGGCGACGGCGTCGGGGAGGGAGTCGGCCTCGGCGTCGGCGCCGGGGTCGGCGTCGCGGTGACCACCGGGAACGGCACCGAGGCCGCGGTCGGCGCGGGCGTGGCCGGGGTGGTGGTCGGCTTGTCGGTGAGCACCGCGCGCCAGACGATCCGGTTGTAGTCCTGGAACCAGGGGGTGCAGGTCACCAGGGTGAGCTCGGCATCGTCGGTCGGCCCCAGCTGGGTGACCCTGTCGGGGGCGAGCACCTGGCTCGCCGTCACCCGGTAGTGCCACACCCGGCAGTTGCGGTCCTGGACCTCGATGGGGTCGCCGGGGTGGAGCTGGTCGATGTTCTGGAAGTGGGGCTCGCGGTGGAAGGCGATGATGTCGTTGCCCATCTCACCGGGGGCCGCGGAGCCGTGGTAGTGGACCATCGAGCGCTGCAGCAGGAGGTCCCAGCCGCCGTCGCCGGCGACCCCGGAGTAGCCGTACTGCTTCAGGCTCGGGAAGCTGACCAGCGCGTAGGACTCGGCCGGGCTGGAGTTGCCGCAGGTGCCCACCGCGGCGGCGTCGGCGGTATCGGGCAGACCGCCCACCAGCGCCTGCGACCCGCCCTTGTTCCACTGCGCCAGGGCGTTGTCGTCCGCCCTGCCGCGGTTCTGCACCCCCAGCAGCGGGATCGCCACGATGCCGATGCCGGTGGCGATGAGCGCCACCCCGCCGAACGAGAGCAGGTGGCGCGGCTGCGGCCGGCCCAGCCGGGGATGGGGCACGCGCCGGTCCAGCCACCAGGCGACGACCAGCAGCGGGGTGACCGCCGCGAGCAGCAGCCCACCCAGCCGAGCGCGTCGCAGCCGCCACGGGGTGGGCACGTCCTCGGCCACCACACGGGCGAGCTCGCCGATCTCCTGGTAGTCGGCGGCGAGCTGCTCACGCATGCCGGGCCAACCCTTCCTCTCGGTCGCCATCGCGTCCAAGGTACACCGCTGTCACGGGCCGGCAACCAGCCGCCACCGTTTCGTCACCGGGCCGGGCGCGGGACCCCGGTCAGCCCCGCCGCACACCCTGGACCAGCCGCGGCCGGCCGGGTCCCGGCACCTCGGGCTCGCCGCCGCTCACCAGCGCCGCCACGGCCTCCCCTCGGCGGCCGCGGGCGTAGTCGTGGAGCACCTCGCAGCTGCCCCGCCGCGGCTCCCAGCCGAAGCTCTCGCGGAGCCTGGCGATGTCGACGACGCGGCCGTACTGGATGAGGCGGAGCAGGTGGGGCGGCCAGTCGAGCAGGCCCGCGCGGCGCAGCGCCAGCGCCGCGAGGCTCCCGCCCACCGGGGGGATCACGGGGAGGCAGCGACGGCCCAGGATCCTGGCCGCCTGCGAGAGGATCACCACCCCCGGTCCGGAGACGTTGTAGGCGCCCGGGTGGCTCTCGACGGTGGCGCGGTAGAGCGCCTCGACCGCGTCCTCCTCGTGGAGGAACTGCAGCCGGGGGTCGAAGCCGAGCACGGTGGGAACCGCGGGGAGGCCGAAGTACGCCTGGAAGGGGGTCTGGAGCAGCGGGCCGAGCACGTTGGTGAAGCGGAGCACGGTCACCGTCGCCCCCGGCTGGCGGAGCGCGAAGTCGCGGACGTACGACTCGACCTCGACGATGTCGCGGCTGAAGGCGTCCTGTGGCGGGGTCCGCCGGGTCATGTCCTCGGTCCACACCGAGGGGTCGTCGGGCTCGCTCCCGTAGATCGCGGTGCTCGACTTCACCAGCAGCTTGCGCACCGGGCTGTCGGCGCCGCTGCACGCCGCCAGCAGGTTCATGCTGCCGATCACGTTGGTCTCGTGCGCCACCCGGGCGCTGGTGCGCCGCGGGTCGACGATCAGGTTGGTGTGCACCACGGTGTCGATGCCGAGGGCGCGCACCAGCTTGCCGACCAGGCTGTGGCGGAGGTCGGCGCGGATGAAGTCGGTGCGGGCGAGGTCGTGGGCGGGCTCGCGGACGTCGATGCCCACGATCTGCTCGACCATGGGGTCGGCCTCGAGGCGCTGGGCGAGCTCGTAGCCCCAGAACCGGCTGATCCCGGTGATGAGGACCCGCTGGCGGCGCATCTGTCTCCCCTGGGCGCTGATCCGGCGATGGTACCAGCGCCCTCTCCGCGCGCCCCTTCGAGTTCGGCGTGTCGGTTCCAGAAGGGTCCTGTAACCACCCCGTGGCCGTGCCCTGTACTCCGTTGCGATAGCTCCGTTCGCACACTTTGCACTGATGGACCGCCTCACCTCCACACCCACCCTGGACCTCCTCAGCAGCCACGACCCGACTGATCAGGCACCTGCCGGCGAGACCACGATCCTCGTGATCGACGACGACCCCACCATGGGCACGATGCTGACCATGCTCGGCCGCGAGCACGGCTTCACCGTCCAGGTGGCCACCGACGGCTTCGAAGGACTGCGTCTCGCCGAACAGTCCGACGCCGACCTCATCGTCCTGGATCTCAACCTGCCCCGCCTGACCGGCCTCGACGTCTGCCGCCGCATCCGCGCCGCAGGGATCGAGGTGCCCATCCTCATGGTGTCGGCGAACCACGACGTCGTCGACGTCGTCGTCGGTCTCGAGATCGGCGCCGACGACTACGTCACCAAGCCCTTCGAGCTGCGCGAGCTCGCGGCCCGGATCGGCGCCCAGCTGCGCCGCCAGCGTCGCAGCGCCGCCCAGGTGCGCCCCGGCCGCCTGAAGTTCCCCGGCCTGGTGATCGACTTCGGCCGCCACGAGGTGCTGCGCGACGGCGAGGCGGTGGGACTCACCCCGACCGAGTTCAACCTGCTCGCCCTGCTCGCCACCCGCCCCGGCCGCGTCGTCTCCCGCGCCGAGATGATCCAGCAGGTGTGGGGCCAGGGCGCCGAACTCGACGCCCGCAGCGTCGACGCCCACGTCTACCGGCTGCGCCGCAAGATCGAGCCGAACAACGAGCATCCGACGTATGTGCACGCCGTGCCCGGTGTCGGGTACCGGTTCGACTACCGGCCGGTGGGGGGCTCTCTGACACCGGCGTAGCCCCCGGCCTCCGGTGGGGGATCCGTGAGGCTGCGGTTCTGCCACCGTGTCGTCACCCGGGGAGGCCACGCCTCCCCCGGGTCACGGATAGATGCCCCGTACCTCGGTGGCCCTCGCCACCCGGTCGACCGCGACGCGGTAGGCGGCGTCGCGGAGGCTGATGCCGTGCTCGGCGGCGGTGCGGCCGACGTGGTCGTGGGCGCGGCGCATCACGTCCTCGAGGCGGCGCATCACCTCGCGTTCCTCCCAGAAGAGCGCCTGCAGGTCCTGCACCCACTCGAAGTACGAGACCACCACGCCGCCGGCGCTGGCGAGGATGTCGGGGATCACCACGATGCCGGCGGCGTCGAGCACGGGGTCGGCGTCGGGGGTGATGGCGGCGTTGGCGCCCTCGGCGATGAGACGGGCGCGCACCCGTCCGGCGTTGCCGGCATGGATCTGCGCCTGCACCGCGGCGGGGACGAGCACGTCGACCTCGAGCTCGAGCACGTCGGCGGGACCGATCACCTCGCCCGCGCCGCTCTCCGCGACGCTGCCGCCGCCGCGCACGTGGGCGGCGAGCGCGGGCACGTCGAGGCCCTCGGGGCGGTGCACGCCGCCGCGACTGTCCGTGACCGCGATCACTCTGAGCCCCGCCTCGGCGAGGCTCAGCGCGCACTCCGCGCCCACGTGCCCGAAACCCTGGAGCGCCACCGACGCGCCCACCGGGTCGATGCCGAGCTCCTGGAGTGACCACAACGTGACCATCGTCAGCCCGCGGGCGATCGCGGAGTCGCGGCCCGCCGTGCCACCGATGTCGATCGGCTTGCCGGTGACCGCGGCGGGCACCGAGTAGCCGGCGTTCATGGAGATGGTGTCCATCATCCAGGCCATGATCTGCGGCGTCGTCCCCATGTCGGGCGCGGGGATGTCCTTCTCGGGACCGATGAGGAGCGCGATCTCGGTGGTGAAGCGGCGGGTCAGCCGCTCCAGCTCGCCGATGCTGAGCCGGCGGGGGTCGCAGATCACCCCGCCCTTGGCACCGCCGAAGGGGAGGTCGACGACCGCCGACTTCCAGGTCATCACCATCGCGAGAGCGCGGATGTCGTCGACGGTGAGCCACGGCGCGTAGAGGATGCCGCCCTTGGCCGGGCCCCGGACGATGTTGTGCTGCACCCGGAAACCGGTGAACACCGTGTGGCTGCCGTCGTCGAAGGCCACCGGGAAGTGGACGACGAGCTCGCGCTTGATCTCGCGGAGCACCGCGCGGATGCCGCCGTCGAGCCCGAGAGCGGCGGCGGCGGCGTCGACGCGGCGCTGCGCGTCGGCGAAGGCGGAGGTGGTGGAGGCCACAGCGCTCAGTCCCGGCCGCCGGGCGGCCGCGTGCGCGGCGACGTCTCGCCGAGGGCGGCGTCGAGCGCGTCGACGCGCGCGGCGAGCTCGTCCACCCGCCGTCCCAGCGCCTCGACCTCCTCGGCGGTGGCGATGTTCAGGTTGTGCAGGCCGGTGGTGACGACGTCGTCGACGCGGCTCTCGAGATGCTGGGTGGTGCTCGCCAGGCTGTCGGTGGCGCGCTGCCGGAGCTCGCGTGGCAGCGCCAGCGAGGCGCGCACCATGGCGATGAGCTGCTCGCCCCGCTCGCGCACCGCGTCGACGAGCAGGGGCTCGGGCTGCGGCCCCCGGCGCTGGCGCTCGAGGTCGAGCAGGATCTGGCTCAGGGTCACCGCGGTGATGTCCTCGCCGCTGGTCCGATCGACCACCCGGACGTCGTGGCCCTCGCGCAGCAGCTCGGCGATCACGTCCAGGGTCACGTAGCGGCGTGAGTGGGTGTCGTAGAGCTTGCGGTTGGCGTACTTCTTGATGACGTGCGTTTCCAGCGCCCGCACTCCTCTATTCGGGCCTCCCCCGATCGGCGCCGACTATACGGGAGCCGATGGCCGTACGCCCATCCACCCGCTGTCGCAGCGCCCGCGCGACCCGGTGCGCCCGGTCCCGCGGTCCCGGCGCGCGGTCGCCGCTGTGCTCGCGGTGTGCACCGTCGCGACCTCGCGGCGCGCACAGGCAGACCCCCGAGACCGCCGGCCAGTCGTCACCGCGACGGTGTGCGCGCAGTCGCGGCGGCGCCGGCGCCGGCGGTCGGAAGCACCCTGGTTTGACATTGCTGTGTACATCGACCATGCTATGCGCGAACTGCACAGGGCAGCGTGTTTTCTCCACGTCCTGTCAGATACGCGAACCGTGGCGATCGCCTGACGATCGCACCATCGGAGGCCCAGCAAACATGGCGAGGACTAGACGGACGACGGGGGTACCCGCAACCGTCACGCGGACTGTGAAGCGCGTGACCGGGACCACCCGCAGAAGCGCCCCCGGGGGTGACCTGGTGAAGGCGGTCCAGGGTCTGGTGAAGGCACTTCCCATCTCCGATCTCGACAAGCGTCTTGCCGCACTCGAGAAATCGGTGCAGCGGCTCGAGAGCGAGATCCGCAAGGCGGTCGAGCGGATCGGTGGAGCGGTGCGCCGCGGCACCGGCGCCACCGCCACGACTGCACGCCGCGCCACCACGACGACGGCGCGCCGGGCGACTGCGGGCACCACGCGGCGGACGACCACCGCTCGCGCCACCGGCACCCGCGCCACCGGCACCCGCGCCACCGGCACCCGTGCCACCGGCACCCGTGCCACCGGCACCCGCGCCACCGGCACCCGTGCGACCGGCACCCGTGCGACCGGCACCCGGGCGACCGGCACCCGCGCGACCGGCACTCGCGCCACCAGCACCCGGGCGACCGGCACCCGCCGCACCACCGCCACCACGGCGGCGAAGCCGGCGGCCACCCGGCGCACCACCACCCGGCGCGCCGCCGCCACCACCGCGACCGCCGCGCCGAAGCCGACCACCCGTCGCACCAGCACGCGGCGCGCCGCGGCCGCCACGGCGGCCGGGAGCACCACGCCGGCGACGACCACGCGCCGCACCGGCACCCGCCGCGCCGCGGCCACCGCCACCGCGGCGAGCACCGCGCCGAAGCGCGCCACCACCCGCCGGGGCACCCGTCGCAGCGGCACCACCGCGGCGGCTCCGCTGCCCGCGGCGCCGACGGCACCCGCGACGACCTCCTGAGGCCCTGAGACCCTCGGGGACCGAGCAGCCCTCGCCCATCGGGGCGGGGGCTGCTGTCGTTTCAGGCCGCAGCAGCGGCGCCGGCTACCCCGCGGGGCGCGGACGTGCGGCGGCGCAGTCGCGCAGCACCGTCCGCAGCACCCTGCCGGCACGGCGCACCGCTCCGGCGTCGACGCCGAGATGGGTCATGCAGCGGAGCAGCTGAGGGTCCATCACCGAGGCGAGCACGCCCTGGGCGGCGGCCCGTTCCGCCACCTCGACCGCCGCTGCCGCGGTCTCGAGCAGGACGATGTTCGTCGGCACCGCCGGGCGGATCACCCGCACCCCGGGGGCGTCGCTGAGCAGGTCGGCGAGCAGGCGGGCGTGAGCATGGTCCTCGGCGAGCCGGTCGACGTTGTGCTCGAGCGCGTGGAGTGCGGCGGCGGCGATGACCCCAGCCTGGCGCATCCCTCCGCCGAGCCGCTTGCGCCAGCGCCGGGCCTCGTCGACGGTCTCGACGGCGCCGGCCAGCGCCGAGCCCACCGGTGCGCCGAGGCCCTTGCTGAAGCAGACCGAGACGCTGTCGCAGTGCTCCACCAGGCTGGCCGCGGGGCAGTCGAGGGCGATCGCGGCGTTGAAGATGCGCGCTCCGTCGCAGTGCACCGCAATGCCGTGACGGTGGGCCGCCTCCGCCGCCTCGGCGACCGCGGAGGCGGGGACGGCGAGGCCGCCGCGACGGTTGTGGGTGTTCTCCAGGGCGAGCAGACGCGAGCGCGGGTGATGGATGTTGGGGAGGCGCACCGCGGCCTCCACCATCGCCGAGGTGGGCACCCCGCCGGAGGCCGCGACGGTGCGCAGCTGCACTCCGGCGACCACCGCCGCGCCCGCCACCTCGTACACGACCAGGTGGGCCTCGGCGTCGCTGATCACCTCGTCGCCGGGGCGGGTCTGCGCCGCCACCGCACAGAGGTTGGCCATCGTGCCGCTGGGGACGTACAGGGCGGCGGCCTTGCCGAGCATCGCCGCGATGGTCTCCTCGAGGCGGCGCACGGTCGGGTCCTCGCCCCAGACGTCGTCGCCGACCTCCGCCTCCGCCATCGCCCGTCGCATCGCCCGGTCGGGGACGGTGAAGGTGTCGCTGCGGAGATCGACGCGGCTCTCAGGCATGGGACGGAATAGTCTCACGGGTCACGCCGCGCTGATCCGTCCCCGAGTGAAGCGGACCCGGTTGCGGCCCTCGCGCTTGGCCTCGTAGAGGGCGGCATCGGCGCGCTCCAGCAGCCGCTCGGCGCCGCCACCACGGACCTCGGGGAAGGCGACGCCGCCGATGCTGACCCCCAGCCGGATCGGGGCGCGCGCGGCTCCCACCCGCACCTCCACCGCGGTCACCGCGGCCCGGATCTTCTCGGCCACGTCGCGGGCGTCGCGCCCCCGGGTATTGGCCATGACGATCACAAACTCGTCGCCGGAGAGGCGGGCGGCGAGATCGGAGCGGCGGATCGTCGACGACAGGGTGCGAGCGAAGGCCCGGAGCGCCTCGTCGCCGGCGGCGTGGCCGTGGGTGTCGTTGATCTCCTTGAGCCGGTCGAGGTCGAGCATCAGCACCGACAGCGGCGCGTTGGCCCGCTCGGCGATCGCCAGCTGCCGCTCCAGGTGCTCGACCAGCGAGCGCCGGTTCGGCAGCCCGGTGAGCGGGTCGGTGCTCGCCTCCATGGTGCGCACCGAGAGGATGCGGTCGCGCTCGACCGCGAGCGCCAGCCGCTCGGCGGCGTCGGCGAGCTGCACCCGGTCGGCGTCGATGAAGCCGCGGGGACGGTCGGCGATGACCACCACCCCGCGAAGCCCGCTGCCCATGAGCAGCGGCGCGGCGCAGAGCCGTCGCATCCCGCAGCGGGCCTCCTCGCTCTCCGCCGGGGCCACCCGCTCCACCGTGTTTCGCTGGCGCAGCGCCGCGACCTCGCCGACGGGACCGTCGCCGAGCAGCCGCCGGGCGTCGGGACGGTCGAGCCCGACGTGGCAGACGTACGGGCCGGGCAGATCGCCGCCGTCGATCACCACCATCGCCGAGACCGCGCGGGTGGTGGCGATCAGCTGCCGGCAGACCGCCTCCAGCCGCTCCGGCAGCGGCCGCGGGGCGTCGAGGTGGGTGGCCACGGCGGCGCGCGCCTCGGCGCCCTTGAGCATCTGCCAGTGGCGGGTGAAGAAGTGGCCCGTGACCAGCAGGAGGATGATCACGATCGACACCCAGCTGATCACCAGCCCGGGGGTGATGAGCGCGCCGGGATCGAGCACCACCGGGCTGAGCAGCAGCAGCCGGTTGCCGTCGCCGAGCAGCGAGGCCGCCACCGCGAAGCGGCCGCCGTCGAGGTCGACGGTCTGCGCGCCGGGGAGCGAGACCGCCCGGGAGAGCTCCGCGGGCAGCGGCTCGCCGGCGCCCACCAGCCGGCCGGCGATGCGCCCCCCGACCACGTAGCGGTGGTCGCGGACGATCGCCACCTGGGGCTGGTCGGTGCCGGCGCTGCGCAGCTCGAGGGCGAGGTCGTCGACGATGTTCGGCTGGGCGACGACCACGGTGAGCCCGGTGGGGATCCCCGCCGGGGTGCGCACCGGGTAGGTGGCGAACATCCAGGGCACGCCGTCGTCGGGGTTGCCGGCGAAGGGCGGAGGCGCCACCGCCTGGCGGGAGAGCCAGCGCGCCAGCGCCTCGCCGTCGCCGAGCAGCGCCCCGGCGCGGGCCACCATGGCGGCGGCGGGGATCCCGTTCACCGTTCGGGTGACGATGAGGACACCGGCGCCGCAGGCCTCGGGGACGGCGGGCAGCGACGCCGCGGAGGCGCGGCAGCCCTGGGCGGGGGCGGAGCTGACCGGGGCGCCCGGCCCCCCCGTCGCCGGCTCCAGCTCGCCGGAGAGGCGGGTCACGAAGGTGCCGAGCGCGGCGACGTCGGCGGGGCTGTCGCCGGTCTCGCCGAGCTGGAGCGAGGTGGCGCGGGCGAAGCCCACCAGCGACCGCTGCTCCTGGTGGAGCAGGTTCGCGGCCACCGACGCCTTGTCGGCGGCGCGGCCGGTGGCCACCTCGTTGGCGATGCGGCGCGCCTGCTGGAAGGGCACGTAGGCCGACACCGAGGCGATGAAGAGCGCGAAGACGCCCACCACCAGCGGGAAGAGCGTGAAGAAGGAGGCACGCCGCAGCAGCTCGGGACGCCGCACCTCAGCGCCCCCTGCGGAGCAGGCGCAGGGTCATCGCCGCGCTGGCGAGCGCCACCGAGCCGAAGCCGAGGACCAGGACGGACGTCGGCGCCAGCTGGGCGGCGTAGCTCTGGGGCACCGGCACCAGCGACGGGGTGAGCCAGATCGGCGGCGGCACCGGGAGCGCCTGCGGGACGTGCGGGCGCGGCGTCCCGGTCGCCACGGCGGCGGGGCCGGTCGCCACCGCGGGCCGGGGCCGGGCGGTCGCGGCCGGCGTGGCGGTGAGCGGCGCGACCGGCGGGGGCGGACGGCTCGCCACCAGGGTGGGTGCGGGCGTGGACACCGGGCAGGGTGTGGCGACCGGGTCCGACAGCCGGCGACGGGCGGTGCCCGCGGCGGCGCTGCGCACCGAGGGAGACGGGCACGTGGACACGCCCCCCTGCCGGTCCGGCCGCGGGGTCGCGGTCGGGGCGGGCGTGGCCCGGGGCGGGTCGTCGGCGAGCACGGGGGGGCGGCCGATCGCGGGGATGGCGAGCCCCGCCGGTCGCGCCGGCCAGGGTTCGACCGACGCGGACACGGCGGCGGCGAACACGCCCGCCGCGACGGCGGCGCTCAGCGCCAGCGCCAGCGCCGTGATCGACCGCAGCAGACGCCCCATCCACACCGGCGAGACCGAACCGGTGGTCATGCGACGACCTCTCGCCGCGATCGCCGGCGAGCCCCGACCCGCCCGATCGTGACCTTCCGGTGACGAGAGGCAGGGGGTAGTCTTGGCCCCATGCCTCCGGTGGTGATCACCTTCAACGACGGCGAGGTGCTGTGGGCCGACACCCCCACCATCGGCTTCGACCTGCCGGTGATCGAGGCGGAGATCCGCAACGTCGACTCCAACAGCGAGCGGGCGCTGCTGCCGCTGGCGGCGATCCGCCAGCTGATGGTCGGCGAGGTCCGCGCCGCTCCACCGTCCGAGACCCTCGCGGGATGGGACAAGGCGGCCTTCCACTTCCTCGACGGCCACGTTCTCCGCGCCTGGCTGGGACCCGAGGTGCGCCTCGGTCCCCACGGCGGGGTCTGGGAGCTGGTCGAGCACGGCACCGCCGAGCTGGAGCTGCGCACCATCGCGGTGCCCTGGACGTCGCTCAAGGGCGTTTTCCAGATCCGCCAGTGGGACAGCCGGCCCGCCGGTGAGCGCGCCGCCCGTGCGGCCGGGGAACCGGTGCACCTGGAGAACATGATCCGGGTGCTCGCGGAGCGTGAGGCGCGCGCCGCCGAGCCCCGGGGACCGCGCTCCGAGACCTCGCTGGCGCAGCGGCTCCAGCGCGCGCGTGACCGCGGCGACGGGGCTCCGTGACCGTCGCGTGACATCCGGCCACGGGCCTGCCACGGCCGGGAACGGCACGCAGGCGCGTGATAGGGTTGCCCGCAACGTGTCTCTGCGCGCTCCCGCCGACGCCGCCGCTCCCTCGCTGCGCTCCCGGCTGCTGACCCCACGGACCGCCCTCTCGCTGGGCGCCACCGTGCTCATCATCGGGCTCGCGATCTGGCGCGCACCGGTGAACTGGCACGACGTGGGCAGCGCGATCCGCCATGCGGACCTCCGTCTGTACCTGGCCGGCATCGCCGCGTACTACCTCTCCTTCCTGGCGCGCACCCTGCGCTGGCAACTGCTCCTGCGCAACGCCGGTGAGCGCTGCCCGGCGGGTCCCCTGTACTCGACCCTGCTGGTGTCCTTCTTCGTCAACTGCGTCGTGCCCGCCAAGATGGGAGACGTCTACCGCGCTTTTCTCCTGCGCACCCGGATGGGCGTGGGGGCGATGAAGGGCTTCGGAACGATCATCGCCGAGCGCCTCCTCGACCTCTTCGTGCTCATGGGCCTGCTCGTCGTCGCCGCGGTGGCGACCTTCGGCAGCCGCGTCCCCCACCAGTTCGTGCCCGCGCTCATCGCCGGTGCCGTGCTCTGCACCATCGCCGCCGGCGGGCTGGTGGTGATGGGCCTCGGCCGCGGCCGCCGGCTGCTGCGGCTGCTCCCCGTGGGAGTGGTGCGCCGCTACGAGAGCTTCCGCCTCGGCACCATGAGCTCGTTCGGGCGCTGGCCCGAGGTGCTCCCCCTCTCGGTCCTGGTGTGGGCGCTCGAGGCGACCCGCCTCGCCTTCGTGGTCTACGCCCTCGGCTACAGCAACCTGCTCACCCCCCGCCACTTCGTGCTCGTCGCCCTGGTGGCGGCGCTGCTCACCACCGTGCCCTTCACCCCCGGCGGCATCGGCCTCGTCGAGGCGGGCATGGTGGGGGTGCTCGTCGCCATCGACCCGCATGTCACCCAGACGGTGGCCGCGTCGATCGCCCTGCTCGACCGCAGCATCAGCTACGGCAGCCTGGTGGTGGTCGGCTGCGTCGTCTTCGCCCTCACCCACATCCGCGTCCCCAAGGTGGCGCCGCAGGCCCAGCCGCTCGTCGACAAGCCCGGCGGATGAGGACGCTGGTCACCGGCGGAGCCGGCTTCATCGGCTCCACCCTGGTCGACGCGCTGCTCGCCGCCGGCCACGAGGTGACCGTGCTCGACGACCTCTCCCGGGGACGCCGCGAGCAGGTCGGCGCCGGCGCCCGGCTGGTGGTCGGCGACGTCGCCGGGCCCACCGCCCGGGAGGCGCTGCTCGCCGCCCGCCCCGAGGTGGTGTTCCACGAGGCCGCGCAGATCGACGTGCGCCGCTCGGTGGCCGAGCCGCTGCTCGACACCACCATCAACGTGCTCGGCACCGTGAACCTCCTCCAGGGCTGCGTCGACGCGGGCGTGCGCCGGGTGGTCTTCGCCTCCAGCGGCGGCGCCATCTACGGCGACACCGAGGTCGTCCCCACCCCCGAGACCCATGCCGCCAACCCGGCCTCGCACTACGGCGCCGCCAAGCAGTGCGGCGAGGCGTACGGCGGCGTCTACCGGCTGCTCTACGGGCTCGAGTTCGTGGCCCTGCGCTACGCGAACGTCTACGGCCCCCGGCAGGACCCCCATGGCGAGGCCGGGGTGGTCGCGATCTTCGCGGAGAGGCTGCTCGCCGGCCGGCCGGCGACGATCAACGGTGACGGCGGGCAGACCCGCGACTACGTCCACGTCGACGACGTGGTCGCCGCCAACCTGCTCGCGATGGAGACCCCCCACCCCGGCGCCTACAACGTCGCCACCTCGGTGGAGACCGACGTCACCACCCTGTTCGGCCACATCGCCCGCGCCTGCGGCAGCGACGCCCCACCGCTCCACGGACCGGCCAAGCCGGGCGAGCAGCGGCGCTCCTGCCTCGAGGTGCGCCTCGCCGCCGAGCGCCTCGGCTGGCGGCCGCGGGTCGGCCTCGCCGAGGGGCTCGCGAACACCGTCGAGCACTTCCGCCGGGCGACCGCAGCCCGCAGCTAGACGACCCCGGCGGGGGCGGCGCCGAGCGCGCTCGCGGCCGCCTCCATGCAGCGCCCGGCGTGGTCGCGCAGCGCCGACACCGCATCCCGGACCCCCGGGTTCTCGCGGTAGCTCCCGCCCTCGAGCATCCGGCACGCCCAGCTCTCGTCCTCGATCGCGGCGGTGAGCAGGATCCGCACCGAGCCGAGCACCTCGAGCTCGTCGCCGGCCGCGCTCACCTCGATCTGGGCGAGCTGCTGCCGGTAGCCGGTGAGCTTCTTGCGCACCTCGGCGCCGATCTCGACGAGCGGGTCGCCGGGCGTGCGCGACTGCCCCGGCATCGCCACCGGGACCGGCCGAGGCCGCTCCAGCAGGGCGTCGAGCTCGGTGATGCGCTCCGCGGTGTACCCGGAGATCCGCTGCAACAGCTGCCGGTAGTCCTCAGCGGGCACCGGCTCGTGGCCGCCGCCGAGCGCGCGGAAGCTCCCGTAGAGGACGGCCAGGACCACGAGCAGGACGATGGCGTAGGTGAGCACGACCCGCCGCCCGCCGACGCCCCGGGGCTACTTGTAGCGGAAGGTGATGCGGCCGCGGCTCAGGTCGTACGGACTGAGCTCGACCCGGACCCGGTCGCCGATGAGGATGCGGATGTAGAACTTGCGCATCTTCCCGGAGGTGTAGGCGAGCACCTCCTGCCCGGTCTGCAGCTTCACCTTGAACATCGCGTTCGGAAGCGGCTCGACCACGGTGGCGTCCATCTCGATCGTCTCTTCCTTGACCTCGGCGACGACCGCGTTCGCGGCGGCGTTGGGGTCACGGCGACGTGCGGGGCGGCGGCGGGCACCGCCGGGACGGGATGGACGACGCGCCAAGACAGACACCTCAGAACCGGGTAACTGCCGGAGCGTAGCATGACGTCGCGATGTCGCAGCAGGCCACGAGCCGCCGGACCGGCGCGGTGGTCGCACGCCTGCGCCCCGTCGCCGCTGCCGCGGCGCTGCTCGGAGCGGTGCTGCTGGTGCCCCTGGTGCGGATGGTGCCGGGCGACGGCGCCACCCCGCTGGCCCTCGACGCCTACCTCCCGCAGCACCCCGGCGAGCGGCTGACCTACCGCCTCAACGGCTCGCTGCGCGCCACCGTCGAGCTGCGCCTCGCCTCGCGACGGATCACCGCCGGGGTGCCCACGCTCTCGCTGGAGCGGCTCGACCCGCCGGCGGGGGCGACGGTTCTCCCCTTCGGCCTCAGCGGCGGCACCGTGCGGGTCGAGGGCGACACCGTGGTGCGCACCGCCGAGGGGGGCACGGTGCGCGACCTCGTCGGCCCGGTCGCCCCGGGGCGGACCTGGACCGACAGCCGCCGGGTCGCCGCCACCGGCGGCGCCGGGACGACCTTCACGGTGACCGAGGACCGCACCCTGCTGGGCCCCGCCGCGCTCGACGAGCCCGCCGGGCACCTCGACCACTGCCTGGTGGTCGAGGTGGTCTCCCGTGCCACCTCCGCGGGCGGCTCGGCGGCCACCGCGGGAGCGACGCTCTGGTACTGCGAGGGTGTCGGCCTGGCCCGGGCGGTGCTCCGCGGCGGCGGCTCCGGGGACACCGTCGACCTGGTGGCGGTGACCGGCCGGTGAGCGGTCAGTGGGCGGGCGGCTGGGGGCTGCCCGGGTTCTGACCGCCGCTCGAGCCGGCGGAGCCGGCGGAGCCGTGGTGCACCGCGCTGCCCCTGCCGGACCTGCCCGCGGAGCTGGCGCTGCCGGGGACGATCTTCGACGGGTCGATGCTGGGCAGCGGCCCCAGCGGGGGCGGCGTGATCATCGGGAGGGCGGCGTGGGTCGCCACCGGGGGCAGGGTGACCGGGGCCGCGGTGGCGACCGCGGGCGTCGAGACCGCCTCCGGCGTGGCCGCCGCCGGCTGGGTGGCGACCGCCCCCTGGCAGCCGGCGAGGGCGAGCAGCGCCACCGCGATCACCGCGATGCGCGCCGGCCGCTCCGGTGCTCTGGACACTCCTCCCTCCCATCGGACCGCGGTCCGACACCTCACTGACGTGCGGCGGAGGCCGGACCTTGCACGGCTGGAGGAAGGACCACCGGTAGAATCGGATACCCCCGGAGCCTTCCCATGACCGAGTCCACCTCCGCCCCCACCGCCGCCTCCCGGTACCTCGCCGCGCTGCGGTCGCGGGTGCTGGTGGCCGACGGCGCCATGGGGACCAGCCTGCAGAGCCACGAGCTCACCGCCGACGACTTCGGCGGCCGCGAGGGCTGGATCGACGGCCTGGTGCTCCACCGCCCCGACCTGGTCGGCGGCATCCACCGGTCCTTCCTCGAGGCCGGCTGCGACATCGTCGAGACCTGCACCTTCCAGGCCACCCGGCTGCGCCTCGCCGAGTGGGGCGCCCCCGAGCGCACCCACGAGCTCAACGCCACCGCGGCGGCGCTGGCGCGCTCGGTCTGCGACGAGTTCGCCACCGCCGAGCGCCCCCGCTTCGTCGCCGGCAGCATCGGGCCCACCGGGTTCCTGCCGTCGTCCGACGATCCCTCGCTCGGGAACATCACCTTCGAGGAGCTCGTCGAGGCCTTCCGCGAGCAGGCCCGCGGCCTCGTCGAGGGCGGTGCCGACCTGCTGATCATCGAGACCGCACAGGACATCCTCGAGGTGAAGGCCTCGATCCACGGGGCGCGGCGCGCCTTCGCCGACCTGGGACGGGCGCTGCCGATCCAGGCCCAGGTCACCCTCGACACCTCGGGCCGAATGCTGCTCGGCACCGACATCGGCGCCGCCCTCGCCATCCTCGAGGGACTGCGCGTCGACGTGGTCGGGCTCAACTGCTCGACCGGGCCCGAGCACATGCGCGAGCCCATCCGCCACCTCTGCGCCCACACCCGGCTGCCGATCGCCTGCATCCCCAACGCCGGGCTGCCCCTCAACGTCGAGGGACGCGCCGTCTTCCCGCTCCAGCCGGTGCCGATGGCCGAGGCGCTCGAGGGCTTCGTCCGCGAGATCGGGGTGAACGTGGTCGGCGGCTGCTGCGGCACCACCCCGGAGCACATCCGCGAGCTGGTGGCGCGGGTGGGCGGCGCCGCCCCGCGCCCCCGCGAGGACGTGGACGACGCGCCGCGGCTGGCGAGCAGCATCCGCAGCGTGGCCCTCCACCAGGTGCCGGCGCCGCTGCTGATCGGCGAGCGGGTCAACGCCCAGGGCTCGCGGAAGATGAAGCGGCTGCTGCTCGCCGACGACTATGACGGCATCCTCGAGATCGCCCGCGAGCAGGTGGAGAGCGGCGCCCACACCCTCGACGTGCAGGTGGCGCTGACCGAGCGCACCGACGAGTCCGAGCAGATGCGCGTGCTCACCAAGAAGCTGCAGATGAGCGTCGAGGCGCCGCTGGTCTTCGACACCACCGAGGCCGACGTGGTCCGCACCGCGCTGGAGACGTACCCGGGCCGGCCGGTGGTGAACAGCATCAACCTCGAGAGCGGCCGGGGCCGCTGCGACGCGGTGCTGCCGCTGGTGCGCGACCACGGCGCCGCGGTGATCGCGCTGACCATCGACAACTCAGCCGACGTCGGCGGGATGGCGAAGACCCGCGACACCAAGCTGCGGGCGGCGCGGCGCATCCACGAGATCGCCTGCGGCGAGTACGACCTGCAGCCCCACCAGCTGCTCTTCGACGCGCTCACCTTCACTCTCGCCACCGGCGACCCGGAGTGGATCGACTCGGCGGTCGAGACCATCGAGGGCATCCGGCTGATCAAGCGCGAGCTGCCCGGGGTGCTCACCACGCTGGGGCTGAGCAACGTGTCGTTCGGGCTCTCGGCGGCGGCGCGCCCGGTGCTGAACAGCGTCTTCCTGTACCACTGCGTCGCCGCCGGTCTCGACACCGTGATCATCAACCCCGCCCACGTCGTCGCCTACGCCGACATCCCCACCGCCGAGCGGGAGCTCGCCGAGGACCTGGTCTTCAACCGGCGCTCCGACGCCCTCGCCAGGTTCATCACCTTCTACGAGGCGAACAGCAGCGGGCAGCAGCAGGCCGAGCGCGCCGATCCCTTCGAGGGGATGGCGCCGCCGCAGCGGATCCACGCACAGATCCTGCAGCGGCGCAAGGAGGGCATCGAGGAGCAGATCGACCTGGCGCTGCGGGAGCGCAGCCCGGTCGCGGTGATCAACGAGATCCTCCTCCCGGCGATGAAGGACGTCGGCGACCGCTTCGGCGCCGGCGAGCTGATCCTCCCCTTCGTGCTCCAGAGCGCCGAGGTGATGAAGCGCGCCGTCGGTCACGTCGAGCAGTTCCTCGACCGCAAGGAGGGGGTCACCAAGGGGACGGTGGTGCTCGCCACCGTCTACGGCGATGTCCACGACATCGGCAAGAACCTGGTGAAGACGATCCTCAGCAACAACGGCTACACCGTGCACGACCTCGGCAAGCAGGTGCCGGTCAACACCATCATCGAGAGGGCGGTCGAGGTCGAGGCCGACGCCATCGGGCTCAGCGCGCTGCTGGTGAGCACCAGCAAGCAGATGCCCGCGTGCGTGGGCGAGCTCGACGCCCGCGGCCTGCAGTTCCCGGTGATCATCGGCGGCGCCGCCATCAACCGCGGCTTCGGCCGGCGCATCCTCCTGCTCGACGGTGACCGCGGCTACCACCCCGGCGTGTACTACTGCAAGGACGCCTTCGAGGGGCTGGACACGGTCGACCAGCTCGTCGACCCGGCGCGGCGCGGCCCCCTGCTGGAGCGCATCCGCGAGGAGGCGCTGACCTTCCGCGATGCCGAGGCGAGGCGGGCCAGGGAGCGCGCCGCCGCCCCGGTGGTGGCGGTGCCCGACCGCAGCGCGGTGCGCCGCGACGCGCCCGTGCCCACGCCGCCGTTCTGGGGGGCGCGGGTGCTGCGCGGCATCCCCATCGACGAGGTGGTGCCCCACATCGACCGGAACTCGCTGTTCAAGATGTCCTGGCAGTTCCGCGGCATCCGCGACCCCGAGGAGTGGGAGCGGCTGCTGCGCACCGAGCTGGAGCCGCGGCTGGCGCTCTCCATCGCCGAGGCGCGGAGCGACGGCCACCTCGACCTCCAGGCCGCGTACGGCTACTGGCCGGCGCTGGCCGATGGCGACACCGTGCTCATCTATGCCCCCGATGAGGCCGAGCGGGTGGTCGCCCGGCTCACCTTCCCGCGCCAGCCCGGGCAGCACCGGCTCTGCCTCGCCGACTACCTGCGGCCGGTCTCCGAGGCGGGCGGCGAGCGCGACGTGATCGCCCTGCAGCTCGCCACCACCGGGCCGCGCGCCTCCGAGCTGTCCGAGGCGCTGCAGCGCGAGGACCGCTACGACGACATGCTCCGGGTCCACGGCTTCGCCACCCAGATGGCCGAGGCCACCGCCGAGTACGTCCACCGGCGCATCCGCACCGAGCTCGGCCTCGGCGACGACCAGGGCCGCCGCTACTCCCCCGGCTACGCGTCCTGCCCCGACCTCGAGGGCAACCGGGTGCTGCTGGAGCTGCTGCCCGCGGCCGAGGTCGGCGTCACCCTCACCGACGCCGCCCAGCTGGTGCCCGAGCAGTCCACCGTGGCCTTCGTGATGCACCACCCCGAGGCCCGCTACTTCGACCTCCACCGGGCAGCCGCCGCCGCCCCCGCACTCGCCCAGGAGGACCGGACGTGACCGTCATCGACAGCTTCCGCACCGCCATCGAGACCGGCGACCGGGGCGCCGCCACCGCGGGGTTCGCCGCGGACGTGGTGCTCCACAGCCCCGCGGTGATCTCCACCGACTACCGTGGCCGCGACCTGGTTGCACAGATCACCGGCATGGCGATGCAGACCCTGAGCGGCATCCGCATCACCGACGAGCTGCACGGCGGGGGCGGCGACACCCACGCCCTGGTCTTCGAGGGAAATGTGGGCGACGAGCCGGCGCAGGGCGTCTTCCACCTCGCCACCCGCGACGGCGAGATCGTCGGCCTCACCCTGCTGCTGCGCCCGCTGCGCGCGGTGCAGGCCTTCGTCGAGACGATGCGCTCGCACGGCGCGCAGCCCGCCATCGACCACGCCCGCGGGGTGCGCTGAGCGACGGCCGGTCAGCCGATCAGCTCACCGAGCATCGACATGGTGAGGAGGGCGCGGAAGACGGTGGCGTAGTCGTCGGCGGCGAAGCGCAGGGTGCGCCCGGCGGTGCGCTCGACCCCGGGGATGGTGGACGCGTAGTCGGCCGCGAGGGTGGTGGTGGTGTCGCACTCGAGCAGGTACGGAGGGGTGACCCGATAGGGCTCGACGTCGCCGCCGATGGCCCGGGTCAGGCCCTCGTGGACCGCGTTCTCGATGCGCTCCCGAGCCACCGATGGGTGCAGGCAGTAGGCGGCCCCGCTGCCGAATGCGGCCTTGGTCGCCACCGTCTGGAGCTTGGGCCCGAGCACCGCGATCGCCTCCGCGCAGGTGGCCTCGTCACCGCTCACCATCACCACGGGGACGCCGTGGTGCCCGGCGAGCCCGGCGTTGAGGGTGGTCTCGGTCTGGCGGACGCCGTTGAGGCGCACCGCGCGGAACATCCGCCGGGACAGGGTGTGGTCGAGGATCGCGGGGGCCGAGCCGGCGCCGGCGTGGTAGCCGATCAGGCAGCAGGCGCCGAAGCGGCTGGTGATCCCCGCCATCGAGGCGAACGGCTTGGGGTAGCCGACGCTGCACTCCACCCGCGGGTCGAGGGTCTCGAGGTCGAGGTTGTTCATGCGGCCGTGGGCGTCGTTGACGATGATCCGCTGCGCGCCCGCGGTGATCGCGCCGCCCACCGCGGCGTTGGCCTCGCCGGTCATGAGCCCGCAGGCCCGGCGGTAGGCACGGCCGGCGCCGACGTCGTCCACCTGCGCGAGGTCGACCACGCCCGCGACCCCCTCGAGGCCCACCGAGATGTACACGTCCATATGGAACCGGGACTATGCCGCGCGGAGGCCCGGTCTGGGGGTCAGTCGCGGTAGCGCTGGATGCGCTGGTCCTCGGCGGAGCGCTCGCGCCGGTAGAGGGCGCAGGTCTGCGGGTCGCTCACGCACGGCGGCACCGGATGGCGGCCGGTCCAGGTGTGGGTGCGCCGGTCAACGTGGCAGTCGGCCTTGAACCGGGTCAGCCAGCCGAAGGGGCCCGCCTTCTCCCGGATGATCTGCTCCAGGTAGGGGCAGCGCTGCCGCGGTGGCAGGGCGCGGCGGCCCGGCGTCTCGGGCGCGGGCTCGGAGTCGCGGCGGCGGGGCGGAGGCGGGGGCTCGGCGCGCACCCTGTGACTGTGTTCCCTGTGAGGCTAGTTGTCGAGCATCGCCTGGATGCGCGCCGCCAGCTCCTTGATCTTGAACGGCTTGCCGAGGGTCTCGACGTTGCCGTAGGCCTCGAGCTTGGGGGCCGTGGTGGGGTTCACCAGCGCGCTCACCACCAGAACCCTGGGCTCGTCACCGTGCTCGGAGCGGATCCGCTCGAGCACCTGGGAGCCGCTGAGCTCGCCGGGGAGCATGAGGTCGAGGAGGATCAGGTCGGGCCTGAACTCACCGAACAGCTGCAGACCCTCGTCGCCGGACTTCGCCACCTTGACCTCGTATCCCTCCATCGTGCACAGCAGGGACTCGATGTCGGCGAGGGCGTAATAGTCCTCGATGATCAGAACCTTCTTCATCTCGCAACCGGGCAAAGGGGCGGGCGACGGAGACGTTCCGTCGAGGGCGATCCGACTATATCACGGGGTCTGCGGACCTCCAGAGGCCTTCACGCAGTGTGCCGGTCTCGCGAGCCGGCCGTGACCGCGCCGTCACAGTCACGGCGCGACGCGCACTGAAAGCCCCGATTCAGACGTCGCGGTCGATGATCGTGGCGGTGCCAATCCCCCCGCCACAGCACATCGTCTCCAGCCCCAGCTGGCGGTCGGTGCGCTCCAGCTCGTGGAGCAGGGTGGTCATCAGCCGCGCCCCGGAGGCGCCGAGCGGGTGGCCGAGGGCGATCGCCCCGCCGTTGACGTTGACCCGGTCCATGTCGGGGTGATGGGACCGCTCCCAGGCGAGCACCACCGGGGCGAACGCCTCGTTCACCTCGAAGAGGTCGATGTCCGACAGCTGCAGGCCGGCGCGGGCGAGCACCTTCGCGGTCGCGGGGATCGGGCCCTTGAGCATCGTCACCGGGTCGACGCCGACCACCGCCTGGGAGCGGATCCGCGCCCGCGGGGTGAGGCCGAGCTCGGCCGCCTTCTCGGCGGACATCAGCAGCAGCGCGGCGGCGCCGTCGGTGATCTGCGAGGAGTTGCCGGCATGGCAGACGCCGTCCTGCTTGAACGAGGCCTGCAGGGCGGCGAGCGTGTCCACCGTCGTCCCGGGGCGGATGCCCTGGTCCTGCGAGACCACGCGGCCGTCGCCGTTCTCGCCGACCACCAGCGGGGCGATCTCACGGTCGAAGCGTCCCTCCGACTGCGCCCGGGCGGCGCGGCGCTGCGACTCGGCGGCGAACTCGTCGGCGTGGCGGCGGGTGATGCCGAACTCGTCGGAGATCATCTCCGCGGCGATGCCCTGGCTGACCAGGTTGTACTGCTCGAGCAGCTCGGGCGGGAACGGCGTGCCCGGGCCCTGGATGACGGTGGCTCCCATCGGCACCCGGCTCATGCTCTCCACCCCGGCGGCGATCGTGATGTCGCACACCCCGGACTGGATGAGGTTGGCGGCGAAGTGCACCGCCTGCTGCGAGGAGCCGCACTGCCGGTCGACGGTGGTGGCCGGGACCTCGACGGGGAAGCCCGCGAGCAGCACCGCCTGCCGGGCGATGTTCACCGCCTGCTCGCCGGTCTGCATCACGCAGCCGAAGATGACGTCGTCGACGATGGCGGGGTCGAGACGCGCGCGGCTGACGACCTCGCGCAGCACGTGGGCGGCGAGCTTGACTGCATGGACATCGCGGAGTTCACCGTTCTTCAGGTTGCCGCGGCCCAGCGGTGTGCGCACCGCCTCCACGATCACGACGTCGGTCATGCCCTCACTCCCCGTGTCCAAGGTTCCTGGTCGAACCATAGCAGCGAGGCGCGAAACGGCGTCCTTGCCGGTCAGCGACGGTAGACCTGGACCAGCACCACGCTGCTGCTCTCCGGCCCGGCCAGGGAGAACACCGGCGACCCCACCGTCGCGGTCTCCTCGAAGAGCGGCTGCGCGCCCGCCGGCGGCTGGTCGCCGGGGGCGAGCACCAGCAGGTCGCCGGGGTGGGCGTCGTCGCCCATGCGGTCGGGCGCGGTCAGCTCCACCCCCACCGAGGCGAGCCCCCGGCGGACGTAGTCGCCGGGGTCGGGACGGAGCTGGAAGAGGGCCTGGATGTAGGGCTGGTCGAGAGTGGTGGAGAGGTGCACGAGGTGGCCGGCGGACTGGTCGTGGGCGCGCTGGATGGCGTCGAGCTCGCCGGTGTCGAAGGCGCCGAGCGCCCGGCCCGGCCAGTCGGCGAAGAGGTCGCGCTCGAAGGCCGCCGCCTCGCCGCCGGCGGCGAGCAGCAGCACCAGCGCCGCCACCCGCAGCCGCCGGTCGAGCAGGGTGGGGAGCAGCACCGCCCATCCCAGCACCGCGATCACCAGCAGGAAGGGCAGCATCGCCGAGGCGCGGAGCGCGTGCGGGGTGCCCTCGGCGGTGAGCGCCGCCGGCACCGGGGCGATCAGCAGCCCGCCGAGCAGCAGGCGGTGCAGCGGGCTGCGGAGGTGGCGCAGGCAGGTGGCCACGCCGAGCAGCACCGCGGGCAGCGAGGCGAGCAGCAGCATCCCGCCGAAGCCGGTGTTGTGCCGGGGGTTGGAGTCGCCGTGGGTGGCGAGGAAGGGGGCGCCGACGTAGGTCGCGTAGTTGCGCACCAGGCGCTGCACCGCCACCAGCGGCGAGGGGTGGTCGGCGGTGATGCTCAGCGACGCGAAGCGGCCGGTGAGCGCACCCGGGTGGCCCTGCGACCAGACCGCCAGCACCAGGTAGGCGGCGGCGACCGGGACGATCACCGCCAGGGTCTCGGAGCGACGCCGCCGGGGCAGCAGCACGGCGAGGAGCAGCACGGTGAGAATGGCGACGAGCAGCCGCCCGGTGCTGTACGCGTAGATCGAGACCCCGAGGGCGACCCCGGCGCCCAGGCCCCAGGGCACCCCGCCGTCCTCGAGCAGGTGGACCAGGCAGAGCAGCGCCACCGAGAGCGCCAGCACCATCGAGATCACCTCGAAGCCGACCCGTCCCTCCGCCGCCAGCCAGGGGGTGAGACCGGCGCTCAGCACCGTCGCAAGCAGCACCGGCCGGCTCCTGGTCAGCCGCCAGGCGGTGGCCGCGGCGGCGGCGACCACGCCGAGGCTGCAGAGCGCCGCGGGCAGCCGCTCGGTCGCCGGGGTCAGCGGCAGCACCCACGTCAGCGGCGCCAGCAGGTAGACGTAGACCGGGTTCTTGTACTCCCCGAAGGCCTCGAAGAAGAGGGGGAGCCGGGCGCCGTGCTCGTCCAGCCCGGTGTGGGCGACCGCCCAGGCGTTGTAGCCGATCGAGGCCTCGTCGCTGTACAGGCCGGGGGGGGCGCTGCCGAGGCCGAGCAGGTGGAGGAGCACGATCCCGGCCACCGCCGCCCCCAGGGCCAGCCGCCAGGGGTCCCGCAGCCGCGACGCGCCGGCTGCGCTCACCCCCCGACCGCGGAGCGGGGGTAGGTCGAGGGCCCCTCCCGCCTGCGGTGGGCGGCGTCGACCAGGGCGGTGAACAGCCGGGCGGCCCACGCCTCGGTGGCGCAGTGCTCCTCGGGATGGCACTGCACCCCGATCACGAAGCCACGGCCGGGCATCTCCACCGCCTCGGCGAGCCCGTCCGGGGAGCGGCCCACCACCCTGAGCCCGTCGCCGACCCGGCGCAGCGCCTGGTGGTGGATGCTGTTGACCCCGACCACGGTGGCCTGGAGGACGCTGGAGAGCAGGCTGTCGGGCTCGAGGACCATGGGGTGGATCACCTCGGTGCGCGGGATCCCCGAGGCCTCGGCGTCGTGGCCGGGGTCGCCCGCCCCCTGGGCCACGATGTCCTGCCAGAGCGAGCCGCCGCGGACCACGTTGAGCAGCTGACAGCCCCGGCAGATGGCGAGCACCGGCAGGTCGGTCGCGAGCGCGCGTTCCAGCACCGCCGCCTCGGTGGCGTCGAGGTCGGCGACCCACTCGGTGTGGCAGCCCTCGCAGGGCTCCTCGCCGTAGCGGCGGGGCTCGACGTCGGGGCCGCCGGGGAGCAGCAGCGCGTCGCAGGCCTCGAGCAGGACCACCGCGCCGGCGGGGTCGCGCAGCGTGGGGATGGGCAGCGGCACCGCACCGGCGCGCTCCACGGCGTCGCTGTACACCCGGTTGACCAGCAGCCGCTCGGGGTGGCCCTCGTGGGTCACCGGCCGCAGGGTGATCCCGACCACGACAGGACGCAACTTCTCTCCTCCGGGCGCCGACGCGCCCCATGGTAGGGGGGCCTCCCCCGCCGCACTCTATCGGGCCTCTCGCGCGCGGAGGCGGCGCAGGTCGCCGACCCGCACCGTCACCCGGCCGGCGTCCAGGGTCTCCAGCAGGGGGACGACCACCCGGCGGGTGGCGCCGACGGCGTCGCGGATCTGGGCGACGGTGGCCTCGCCGTGGGCGCGCAGGTGGTCCTCGACCCGCTCGCGGGCCGCCGAGTACACCGGCCCGGCGAGGACCACGTCGGCGGAGAGGCGCACCGCCCGGCCGTCGTCGAGGAGCAGCCGGAGCAGTCCCGGGGTGAGGCCGGCGGCGCGCAGCTCGGCCATCGGCGGGGGGTCGAGGCCGCGCTCCGCGAGCAGCGCCAGCACCGCGTCCACGGCCCGCTGAGCGGTGCCGGAGACGCTGCGCCCGCGCCCGGCGAGGGCGACGCAGCCGTCGGCCTCCTCGAGGGCCCCCTCGCCGCGGAGGCGGTGGGCGACGTCCGCGGAGAGCGGGCCGGGGAGACCCAGCCGGCTGCGCCACTCCTCGCGCGGCATCCCCGGGCGCAGCGGCTCGGCGTCGTGGTAGGCGCCGAGCACCGCCGCCGAGGTGCGCCGCAGCTCCTCCCACCGCCCCGCGGCGAGCAGCCGCCGGCCGAGCCGCACCAGCTCGTCGCCGAGGCCGGCGAGGAGGGCGTCGACCTCGCCCCGACCCGCGCCCGCCGCCCGCGCCAGCGCCGCCGGCTCGGCGCCGAGCCGCTGCCGCGCGAGCAGCTCGAGGAGCAGCGCGCGCAGCCCTCCGGTCTCCAGCCGGGACAGGGCCGCCGCCACCCCGGGGTCGCGGCGGCGGTGGCGGCGGGGGGCGGCGTCGAGCACCACCCCACCCCCCAGGGTCGCCTGCGGGGACATGCGCCGCACCACCAGCCGGTCGCCGGGGGCGGCCGCCAGCGGCGCGGCGAGCTGGAGCTGGGCGTGGCCGGTCTCGCCGGGCCCGAGCTCCACGCCCTCGAGCAGCCACACCCGGGCGGCGACCTCCGCGGTGCCGAGGTGCACCGAGACGGTGGCGTTGTGGCGGATCCCCGCGGGGGCGTCGGCGAGCGCCTCCAGGCGGATGTCGAGCCGCCGCACCGGCGCCATCGCGGCGGGGGCCACCAGTGCCATCCCCCGGCCGAGCTGGGCACGCTCGACCCCGGCGAGGTTGACCGCGGTGCGGCCCCCCGGCTCGACCCGCTCCAGCCGCTCGCCGTGCCGCTCCAGCCCGCGGATCCGCGCCCGCAGCCCGCCGGGCAGGATGCCGACCTCGTCACCGGCGTGCAGCGCCCCGGTCTCCAGAGTTCCAGTCACGATCGGCCCGAACCCGGGGAGCGCGAAGGCGCGGTCGACGAAGAGCCGCGGCCGGCCGCGGTCGACCCGCGCCGGAGCCGCCGCCAGCGCCGCCTCGACGGTGCGGCCGAGCTCGTCGAGACCCTCGCCGGTGAGCGACGAGCAGGGCACCACCGGCGCCCCGCGCAGCGGCGACGCCGCGATCACCTCCTCGACCTCGGCGCGGGCGAGGGTGAGCACGTCGTCGTCGACGAGGTCGCACTTGGTGAGCGCCACCACTCCGTGCCGCGCCCCCAGCAGCCCGCAGATCGCGAGGTGCTCGCGGGTCTGGGGCATCACCCCCTCGTCCGCCGCCACCACCAGCAGGACCAGGTCGATCCCCTGCGCCCCGGCCACCATGGTGCGCACGAAGCGCTGGTGCCCGGGCACGTCCACCACCCCGACCCGCTCGCCCGACGGCAGCGTCCAGGCGGCGAAGCCCAGCTCGATGGTCATCCCCCGCCGCTTCTCCTCGGCGAGCCGGTCGGGGTCGGTGCCGGTGAGCGCCAGCACCAGCGACGACTTGCCGTGATCGACGTGCCCCGCGGTACCGACAACGAGGTTCATGCCTCGGGACGGTACCGCCGACCGCTGCCGCGGCGTCGCCCCGCGTCACTCAGGGACGGCGGCGACGGAGCCCCCGGCGGCGGCGGGCGGACCGGAGGGCATCCACGGCGGTCGCCACCCACCTCATCCCGAAGAAGAGCACGTGCCGGGGGGTGACCGACTGGACCCGGTACACCGGGGAGGCCCCGGCGGCGGCGGCGAGCGCGTCCACGGCCCGCTGGCGGAACCAGGGGAAGATGGTCGGCGGCAGCGCGTCCGGCGCGAACCAGCGGGTGCGCACCGCCTCGATGGTGCGCCGGGGGCGGCCGCCGCTCAGCGTCCCCCAGTAGACGGCGTCGCCGCCGCGGCGGAGGCCGTCGAACGAGTAGACGCCGGCCAGTCCGCCGACGGTGGCCTGGAGGCCGGTCTCCTCCTCGGCCTCCCGGGCGGCGGTGGCGGCGGGGTCCTCGCCGGGCTCGCAGTGCCCGCCGGGGAGCTCCCAGCCGGGCGGCCAGGGGCGCAGCTGGAGCAGCACCCGGCCGTCGCGGACGATCGCCAGCTGGGCGCCGTGGATGGCGTGGTCGCGGTCGCCGAGGCGCAGCCGGAAGGCCGGCGCCCGGGGGGCGCTCAGCGCTCCGGTTCCGGCGGGGTGCCATGGACCCGCTCCCAGGCGGCCCGGACCTCCCGCAGCAGCTCGGCCACCTCGTCCGGCGCCACCGTGCGGGGATCCAGCCAGACCCGGCCCGCCTCGGCGCGGGCGATCACCGGCGGCTCACCGGCGCGGAGCGCGGCGAGGAGGCGGCCGCTGGGGCCGGGGAGGGTGACGCAGGTGGTGGGCAGCGAGGTCCCCGGCAGCGAGCCCCCGCCCACCTCGGAGCGGGCCGGGGCGACCTCCGCGGGGACACCGCCGGCGCGCAGCGTCCACGCCCAGCTGCGCGCCTCCGCCTCGATCGCGTCGGGGTCGAGGCCGAGCATCCGCTCCACCGGCACCGCCTCGCCCGCGGTGCCGGCGAGGTGGGCCGCGAGGGTGGCGCCGAGCCCGGCGAGCACCATCTTGTCGGGCCGGACGGCGCGCATCAGCGGGTGGCGGCGGAGCCGGGCGACGAGGTCGGCGCGGCCGGCGATCAGCCCCGCCTGGGGGCCGCCGCAGAGCTTGTCACCGCTGGCGGTGACCAGGTCGGCCCCGGCGGCGAGGACGGCCTCGAGCACCGGCTCGCCGGCGAGCCTCTGGTCGACCGCGGCGGGGTCGCGGAGCGCGCCGCTGCCGGCGTCCTCGAGCAGCAGCAGGCCGTGGTCGCGGGCGACGGCGGCGCAGCCGGCGGTGCTGGCCCGCTCGGTGAAGCCGACGATCGTGAAGTTCGAGGGGTGGACCCGGACGATGGCGGCGGTGCGCGGAGTCACCGCGGCGGCGTAGTCGGCGGCGCGGGTGCGGTTGGTGGTGCCGACGTCGACCATCCGCGCGCCGCTCAGCCGCATCACCTCGGGGATCCGGAACCCGCCCCCGATCTCCACCGCCTCGCCGCGCGAGACCAGCACCTCGCGCCCGCGGCAGAGGGCGCTCAGCATCAGCAGCACCGCGGCGGCGTTGTTGGTGGTGACCAGGGCGTCCTCGGCGCCGCAGAGGGTGGCGAGCAGCGGCGCGACGTGGTCGTGGCGGGAGCCCCGGGCGCCCCGCCCGAGGTCGTACTCGAGGTCGCTGTAGCCCGAGGCGACGGCGACCGCGGCCCGCGCCGCCGCCCCCAGCGGCGCCCGGCCGAGGTTGGTGTGCACCACCACGCCGGTGGCGTTGAGCACCCGGTGCGGCCCGGGCTCGAGGCGGAGGTGCAGCCAGGCCGCGGCCGCCCCGGCGAGCGCCGCATCGTCGCCGTGCACCGAGGCGCCGGCGCGGCGGGCGGCCCGCTCCTCGTCGAGCACCGCGCGGGCGGCGCGCACCACCGCGGGATGCGACCCGCGCCACCGCTCCAGCAGGGGATGGGAGGCGAGGCGATCGACCGCGGGCAGGTTGCGGGCCGGCGCCGCACCGGCCCGGGTCATCCCGAGGACAGCACGTTGAAGAGGCTGACGAAGCCCCCCGCGGGCAGGTAGTCCGGGGTCACGAAGGTACGGTAGAGGAAGTCCTGGAGGTTGGTGAACAGCGAGGCCAGGGGATTGACGGTTCCGCCGAACAGCTGGGGCAGCAGGAACAGCAGCCCGATGGCGGCGAACCACACCACCTGCCGGTTCTGGTCCATCCAGTCGAAGACCCCGGGAATGACGCCGCCGAGCAGCCCGCGGAACACCATGTAGCCGTCGATGCCGGGGATCGGCAGCATGTTGAAGACGAAGAGCACGACATTGATGAAGAACCCCTGCATCAGGAACCAGTAGAGGATCACCGACCCGCCGCCGTGGCCGAACTGCTGGTTGATCCCCCCCGCCTCCCCCGGCAGCTGCGGATCGCTGAGGATCTGCAGGTGCATGGCGGCGAGGAACACCACCGCGAGGAACAGGTTGGTGAGCGGGCCGGCCGCGGCGACCACCCCCTGCTGCACCCGGGTGCGCACCACATAGGGGTTGAACTGCACCGGTTTCGCCCAGCCGAAGCCGACGGTGAGGAGCAGGCCGAACCCCAGCGGGTCGATGTGCTTGCGGGGGTCGAGCGAGATCCGGCCCTGCGCGCGCGGCGTGCTGTCGCCGTAGCGCACCGCGACGACGGCGTGGGCGAGCTCGTGGAAGGTGAAGCCCATCACCAGCCCGGGCAGCGTGTAGAGGACGAAGCTGAGGTAGATCTGCCAGCGCTCCATGGGGCTACTCGACCTCGACCCTGACCGGGCGGCGGCGGGTGGCGGCACCGTCGGCGCCGGCGCGGTGACGGCGGTGGTGCTCGACGGTGACCTTCACCGCCAGCAGCAGCTCCCGCTGGGCGTTGAGCAGGTGGATCTGCGCCTCGGGAGGCAGCAGCTCGTTCACGGTGGAGCCCATCAGCTGGCCCGCCTCACCGAGCAGGCGGCAGGGGCACGCCCGGCACTGGTCGCTCAGCTCCTGGCACTCCCGAACACCACCCGGAGCATGCCCTCCTCGAGCTTGGCGGAGGTGACCGTCTTGCCCTTCAGCACCCGCGGCAGCGAGATCTCGCGCTTGTAGGGGCCGACGGTGACGTACAGCTCGCCCTCGCGGTGGGTGACGTTGAGCTCGTCGCGGCCGACGAAGGGGAGGTGGAGCAGCAGCTCGTACTGGGAGCCGTTCTTGCGCACCCGCTGGGGGACCTCGTGGTAGAGGATCGCCGACGGGTCGCTGTCGCCGAAGATCGACTCCGCCATCTCGGCGAGGCTGTCGATGCCGACCACCTCGTGGTCGAACAGCCGGGTGCGCATGATCGGCACCGGCGCGAAGGCGGTGTCCACCATCTCGCCGTAGCGGGTCTGCGCCTCGCGCCAGGCGTCGAAGTAGCGGTCGGTGACCTCGGGGGGGAGCACGCGGTTCACCACCACCAGGTCGGTGAGGTAGTCGTAGAGGCTCAGGTACGTGAAGGCCCGCTGTGCCTCCTTGATGACCATCTTCTCGAGGTTGAGCACGATGCGCACGGTGCACACCCGCGGGTCGCCGAGCACGCCCTTCATCCCCTCGAGGTCGAGGAGCAGGTCCT
>DASXNK010000145.1 GCA_036495095.1 Candidatus Dormiibacterota bacterium
CTTCGTCGCCGGCATCCTCCTGCTCGTCGCCGTCGGCCTGGTCCGGGCCGCGGCGAGCGGATGGGGGGTGGCGCCGGTGCCGGACATCCCGGCCGCCGAGAGCCTCGGCCCGCTGCTCGTGCTCCGCGCCTTCGCCTCAGGCTGCTCGGCGATGACCGGGGTGGAGGCGATCGCCGACGGCGTCCCCGCCTTCAGGCCGCCGGAGTGGCGGAACGCGCGCGCCACGCTCACCCTGATGATCGGCCTTCTGGTGGTGATGTTCTCGGGGATCACGGTGCTCGCGCGGCTCGACGGCGCGCTGCCCTCGCCGCAGGAGACGGTGCTGTCGCAGATCGCCTCCCACACCTTCGGCCGCGGCGTGGTCTACGGGTACATCCAGTCGGCGACGACCCTCATCCTGGTGCTCGCGGCGAACACCGCCTTCAGCGACTTCCCCCGGCTGCTCTTCTTCCTCGCCCGCGACCGGTACGCGCCGCGGCTGTTCCTGCGCCTCGGTGACCGCCTCGCCTACAGCAACGGCATCATCGTCCTCGGAGTCGCCGCCGCGACCCTGCTGGTCGCCTTCCATGGGGCGACCGACCGGCTGATCGCGCTCTACGCCGTCGGCGTGTTCATCGCCTTCACCCTCTCGCAGAGCGGGATGACGGTGCGCTGGTGGCGGCGGCGCGAGCCCGGATGGGCACGCAGCCTTCCGGTCAACGCCCTCGGAGCCACGCTCTCCGGCTGCGTGCTCGTGATCATCGCGGTGACCAAGTTCACCGAGGGGGCGTGGGTGATCGTGGTCCTCATCCCCCTGATCACCCTTCTGCTCTCGCGGATCCACCGCTACTACGTCGCCGTGGAGCGGCTCACCTCGCCGAAGGCGCCGCCGCCGTCGGAGCGCATCTCGGGCTCGCCGTCCTCGCAGGCGGCGCGCGAGCGCGGCCTCCCTCCCGCCGAACAGGTGGAATCCCCGAACGAGATCGTCCACCTGCTGCTCGTCCCCATCGCCTGGCTCGACCTCCCCTCGCTGCGCGCCCTCGCCTACGCGGTCTCGCTCGGCCAGCCCGTGCTCGCGCTCCACGTCGCCACCGACGAGGAGGACGTCCAGCGCATCCAGCTCTGCTGGTCCGCGTGGGGCGAGCACGTCCCGCTCGAGGTGATCATGTCCCCATACCGCATCATCGCGGCGCCGATCGCCAACTACGTCCGCGCGCTCCACCGGCCCCGCCCGGACCTCACCATCACCTGCATCCTCCCCGAGCTCGCGGTGACGCGGTGGTGGCAGCACCCGCTGCACGACCACCTGGCGCTGCGGGTGCGCAGCCTGCTCCGCCTCCACTCCGGCACCGTGGTCACCTCGGTGCCATATCACCTGGACCCCGGGCGATGAGCGCGAGGCGGCCACCCGACCAGGACATCCTCACCGTCGGCGCCTCCGGCGACCTCGCCCGGCGCGAGCTACCGCCGGCGCCGGCCGGCGCCGGCGAGCGGCTGCTCCACGACGCCCTCGTCGGGGGCCGCACCCCGTTGATCCGCTCCCTCGACCCGATCCTTGGATCGCCTCCGCCGGTGGCGTTCGACGCGGCGGCGACCCGGGGACCGGCCGTGGCCGACCGGTTCCTGGCTCCATGGCGCTGGGATCCAGGCGGCGTCGAGCGGGACCGCACCGTCCGCGCCCCCCTCCGGGTCGGCTGACGCCACCGCCGCCGGCACCGCGCCTGCTGCGGCCACCGGCATCGGTGCGGCGGCCCGCCGCGCCGTCCGGTCGGGGAGCATCAGCGCCAGCGGCGCGCCGAGCGCGGTGATGCCGGCGGTCAGCAGGAAGACGTCGCCGAGGGCGCCGGCGAAGACGTGCACCTGGAGCACGCTGTAGAGGAGGAGGACGCCCGCCCGCCCCTGGGAGGCGATCTGCTGGAGCAGCGGGAAGCCGGGGTCGACGGCGGGGAGCAGCGCCGCCCGGTCGGCGAACTGCTGGGCCTGGTGCTGGGCGAGGATCGAGCCGAGCACGGCGAGCCCCAGCGCCCCGGCGACCCGCTGGATGATGTTCTGCATCGCGCTCGCCCGCACCACCAGCGCGGTGGGGAGCGTCGACATGGCGGCGGCCATCAGCGGCATGAACGACAGGCCCATCCCCAGGTTGCGGATCGCCATCCATCCCATGATCGTCGCCCGCGGTGTCTCCACCGCGATCGAGTGCATCAGGTACGACGCCAGCGCGACCAGGAGGACGCCGATCGCCACCGGCCAGCGTGCACCGATGCGGTCGAAGAGCCAGCCGGAGAGGGGCATCATCACCACCGTCACCAGCGCCGGCGGGAGCAGGGTCAGGCCGGTCTCGAACGGGCCGAGGCCCTGCGCCTGCTGGAGGAAGAGCGGGATGAAGTACAGGGAGGCGAAGAGACCGATCACGAGGACGGCGATCAGCACCGCGGAGATCGAGAACGCCGGTGATCGGAAGACGCGGAGGTCGAGCATCGGCTGCTCGACGGACAGCTCGACGACGACGAAGATCGCGAGGCAGGTGACGCCGAGCAGCAGCAGGAGGCGGATCCCGTAGGAGTCCCAGTGCCAGCGCTCGCCCTCGGAACATGCCAGCAGCAGCGCGAACAGTCCAGCGGAGACGGTCAGCCAGCCAAGCAGGTCGAGGCGCTGGCCCGAGACCGTGGGAAACCGCGGCAGCACCATCAGGGAGAGGGCGATGGCGGCGATCCCGATGGGGACGTTGATGAAGTAGATGAGCCGCCAGCTCACGTACTCGACGAGCCAGCCGCCGAGGGTCGGACCGATCGCCGGCGCGAAGATGACCCCGAGGCCGAAGACGCCCATCGCCGTGCCGATGCGTTCGCGCGGGACGATCCGGTAGACCATCGCCTGCGACACCGCCGGGAGCAGGCCGCCGCCGGCGGCCTGGACGATGCGGAAGACGATCATCTCCTGGATGCTCGTGGCCAGGCCGCAGAGCGCCGAGCCGGCGACGAACAGCGCGAGCGCGGCATTGAGGACGCGGTCGAGCCCGTAGCGGTCGGCCAGCCAGCCGCTGAGCGGCACCACCACGCCGAGCCCCAGGGTGTACCCGGTCGCCACCCAGAGCACCTGGTCGGCGGCGGCGCCGAGCTCGACCTGCATGGTGGGGATGGCGACGTTGACGATGCTGGTGTCGAGCACCGCCATGAAGCTGCCGATCATCACCACCGCGACCGGCAGCAGCCAGCCCTCCGAGTGTCGAGTGGGAACCCGGTTCACACCTCCCTCCGGTCGGGACCCATGTTTGAGCATCGAGGATTCCGAGGTATTCCACCGCGCATGACCGACACCGACGGCCGGCCCGCCGCGCAGGTCATCACCTGCCCCACCTGCGGCAGCACCAACCGCGTCCCCAACGCCGCGCGGGGCAAGCCCACCTGCGCCCGGTGCCACAACCCGCTCCCGTGGCTGGTGGCCGCGGGCGACGCCGACTTCGACCGGGTCGCGGTCGACAGCGACCTCCCCGTCCTGGTCGACCTCTGGGCGCCCTGGTGCGGGCCGTGTCACATGCTGGCTCCACACGTCGAGAAGGCCGCCCAGACCTTCGCGGGCCGCCTCAAGGTGGTCAAGGTGAACGTCGACGAGGCCCCGCGAGTCGCCGAGCGCTTCGGGGTGCGGGGCGTCCCGACGCTCCTCGTCCTCGACCACGGCGGGCCGGTGGCGCGGCAGGTCGGGGCGCTCCCGGGGAGTCAGCTGGAGCGCTGGATCGAGGGCGCTCTCGTCCAGTCCGCCGCGGGCCGTTCCTAGGCCTTCCGGGGAGACCTTCCAGGAGGAGAGGCGATGCTGGTCTGGCGTCGAGATCCCATCCGGCTCGGTGAGCTCGCCGACGAGACCGGCGACGAGCCCGGGATCGAGTGGAGGCCCGACCTCGACATCTACGAGACGCCCGAGGAGTTCCTCCTCGTCCTCTGCCTGGCCGGGGTCTCCGCCGACGACATCGACCTCACCGTTCTCGGCACCACCCTGACCGTCGCCGGACGGCGGATCGTCGAGCTGCCCCCGCAGGCGCGGCCGATGCTCCTCGAGTGCCCGCGCGGACGCTTCCTGCGGCGCATCCGGCTGCCGGCGCGCTGCGACATGGAGGGGGTGGGAACGCGGCTCGCCGACGGCCAGCTCGTCGTCCGGGTGCCGAAGAGCGCGGCGGTGCCCGTGCAGGTCGCCGTCACCGTCTCCGAGGACCGGCGATGAGCGAGATCACGCCCCCGATCGCGATGCCGGGCGAGCAGGTCCTCCCCGCGCTGCTGCTGCCCACCGTGGCCGTCCTCCCCGGGCTGCTCGGGCCGCTCGAGGTGAGCGGACCGCAGGTCGCGGCGGTCGAGGCGGCGGCGGCCGAGAGCTGTCCACTCGCGCTCCACTGGGCGGGCCCGGGCGCCTCCGAGAGCTCGGCGCCGAACCCGCACACCGCCCCGGCGATCGGCGTCTCGGCGGGGATCGCCCGCCTGGTGCGTCTGCCCACCGGCGGGGTGCGGCTGCTCATCCAGGGCACCGCCCGGGTGCGCCGCCTCGACGTCGTCGCCACCGAGCCGGTGCTCCGGGAGAGGGTGCGGCCGATCGAGGTGCCCCGGGCATCGCTCGAGGGCAACCCGCTGCGCGACGCGGTGCTGAACAGCCTGCGCGCCGTCGTCCAGATGTCGCCGACGATCCCCGACGAGGCGGCGGTGATGGCCGCCAACCAGAACGATGCCGGGGAGCTCGCCGACGTCGTCGCCGGTGTCCTCGAGCTCTCCGCGGCGGACCGGCAGCAGGTGCTGGAGACCATCGATCCGGTCGCCCGGCTCGAGCTGGTGCTGCGACTCTGCGAGCAGAAGCGCAGCCTGCTCGAGGTGTCCCAGCAGATCCAGCACCAGGCGAGCGAACGCGCGGGGGCGCAGCAGCGCGAGTACCTGCTCCGCGAGCAGCTGAAGGCGATCCAGCGCGAGCTCGGCGAGCTCGACCCCCAGGAGGCGGAGGTCGCCGAGCTGCGGCGCCAGGCCGAGGCGGCGGACCTCTCCCCCGAGGTGCGCTCCGAGGTCGAGCGCGAGCTCTCACGTCTCGAGCGACTGAACGCGGCGTCGCCCGAGTACGCGATCGTGCGCACCCGGCTGGACTGGATCCTGTCGCTCCCCTGGGGCCCTCCCCCACCGGTGGAGATCGACCTCGACGCCGCCCGCCGCGTCCTCGACGAGGACCACCACGGGCTGGAGAAGGTCAAGGACCGCATCATCGACCACCTCGCCGTGGTCGCCCTGCGCGGCGGCGCGAGGGGACCGATCCTCTGCCTGCTCGGTCCGCCCGGCGTCGGCAAGACCTCGCTCGGCCAGTCCATGGCGCGAGCGATGAACCGGCCCTTCGTGCGCGCCTCGCTGGGCGGCATCCGCGACGAGGCGGAGATCCGCGGCCACCGGCGCACCTACGTCGGCGCGCTGCCCGGCCGGATCATCCAGGGGATGCGCCGGGCGAGCGCCCGCAACCCGGTGTTCATGCTCGACGAGGTCGACAAGCTTGGCCTCGGCTACCAGGGAGACCCTGCGGCCGCGCTCCTCGAGGTCCTCGACCCGGCGCAGAACTCGAGCTTCACCGACACCTACCTCGACCTGCCCTTCGACCTGTCGCAGGTGTTCTTCGTCTGCACGGCGAACCAGCTCGACACCATTCCCGGCCCGCTGCGCGACCGCATGGAGATCATCGAGCTGAGCAGCTACACCGAGGCGGAGAAGCGCGAGATCGCCCGCCGCCACCTGCTTCCCCGCGTGCTGTGCGAGCACGGGCTGCCCCAGGACGCGATCGAGATCGACGACGGCGTCCTCAGCGAGCTGATCCGCGGCTGGGCGCGGGAGGCCGGGGTGCGCCAGCTGGAGCGGCAGCTCGCCGCCTGCTGCCGCAAGGTGGCGCGCGAGCGGCTGCGGGGACGCACCGAGCCGGTGCGCGTCACCCGCGACCTCCTGGTCGAGTGGCTCGGCCCGGAGCGCGCCGACGACATCGGCATCGAGGAGGAATCGTCGATCGGCGCCGCGACCGGGCTCGCCTGGACGCCGGTCGGCGGCGAGGTGCTGAGCGTCGAGGCGGCGGTGGTCCCCGGCAGCGGACGTCTGACCCTGACCGGTCAGCTCGGCGACGTCATGCAGGAGTCCGCGCGCGCCGCGATCACCTGCGCACGGCTGCGCGCCGAGCGGCTCGGGCTGCCCGCGGACTTCTTCGCGCGGCACGACCTCCACCTCCACGTCCCCGCCGGGGCGGTGCCCAAGGACGGGCCGTCGGCGGGGGTGACGATGGCGACCGCGCTCGTCTCGGCGGCGACGGGGCGGCGGGTGAACCGCTGCTGGGCGATGACCGGGGAGATCACCCTCCACGGTCTCGTGCTCCCCATCGGCGGGGTGAAGGAGAAGGTGCTCGCCGCGGATCGCGCCGGGGTGGAGGGCGTGCTCCTGCCGCGCCGCAACCAGCGCGACCTCGTCGACATCCCCGCCGAGGTGCGCGAGCGCAGGCGGATCGAGTTCGTCGACACCGTCGACGAGGTGCTCGACCGGGTCCTGGCGCCGGCGGGGGAGCGGGAGCTCGTCGCCCCGATCTGATCTGCCAGGACCCTCAGGCCTCGACCACCTCCGCGTCGATCACCTCCTCCACGTCCCGCTCCGGGTGACGGGGATTCAGGACCAGGTCGCCGCCGACGACGCCGACGTCGAGGGTGTCGCCCTCGTGGAAGCGACCCTCGAGGATGCCCATCGCGATCGGGTCCTGGAGCTTCCGCTGGATGACGCGCTTCAGCGGACGGGCGCCGTACGTCGGGTCGTAGCCCTCGTCGGCGAGCAGGTCGAGCGCCGCCGGGCTGACCTCGAGTGTGAGCCCGCGGGACAGCAGCCGCTCGCGCAGCGCCCGCAGCTGGATCTCGACCACCTGGCGCAGCTGGGCGCGGTCGAGCCTGCGGAAGATGATGATCTCGTCGACGCGGTTGAGGAACTCCGGCCGGAACTGCTGGCGCACCACCTCGAGGACCTGCGCGCGCACCACCTCCGGGGACTCGGCGCCGATGTCGGCGATCAGGGACGAGCCGATGTTGCTCGTCATGATCACCACGGTGTTGCGGAAGTCGACGGTGCGGCCCTGCCCGTCGGTGAGCCGGCCGTCGTCGAGCACCTGCAGGAGCACGTTGAAGACGTCGGGGTGGGCCTTCTCGATCTCGTCGAGGAGGAGCACCGAGTAGGGACGCCGGCGCACCGCCTCGGTGAGCTGGCCGCCCTCGTCGTAGCCGATGTACCCGGGAGGCGCGCCGATGAGGCGGGCGACGGTGTGCTTCTCCATGTACTCGCTCATGTCCAGGCGCACCATCGCGTGCTCGTCGTCGAAGATGTACGCGGCGAGGGCGCGGGCGAGCTCCGTCTTCCCCACCCCGGTGGGGCCGAGGAACATGAAGGAGCCGGTCGGCCGGTTGGGGTCGGAGAGCCCGGCGCGACCGCGGCGCACCGCGTTGGCGACGGCGGCCACCGCCTCCTCCTGCCCGACCACGCGCTCGTGGAGCTTCTCCTCGATGTGGAGGAGCTTCTGCATCTCGCTCTCGAGCATCCGGCTGACGGGGATGCCGGTCCACTTCGCGACGACCTCGGCGACGTCCTCCTCGTCGACCTCCTCCTTGAGCAGCGGCTTGTCCTGCTGGATGTCACCGAGCCGCTGCTGCCCCTCCTCGAGGGCGCGCTGCAGCTCGGTGAGCTGGCCGTAGCGGAGCTCGGCGGCGCGGCCGAAATCGGCGAGCCGCTCGGCGCGCTCGGCCTCGATCTTCACCTGCTCGATGCGCTCCTTGATCTCCCGGATCTTCTCGATGCAGCCCTTCTCCATCTGCCAGCGGTCGCGCATGCCGCGCGCCGCCTCCTGAAGGTTCGCCAGCTCGCGTTCGAGCGCGGCCAGCCGCTCCTTCGACGCGGCGGCGGTCTCCTTGCGCAGCGCCTCACGCTCGATCTCCAGCTGGCGGATCTCGCGCTCGACGACGTCCAGCTCGGTGGGCATGGAGTCGATCTCGATGCGCAGCCGCGAGGCGGCCTCGTCGATGAGGTCGATCGCCTTGTCGGGGAGGAAGCGGTCGGTGATGTACCGGTTGCTGAGCACCGCGGCGGCGACGATCGCCGAGTCGGTGATGCGCACGCCGTGGTGGACCTCGTAGCGCTCCTTCAGCCCGCGCAGGATGCTGATCGTGTCCTCGACCGAGGGCTGTTCGACCATGATCGGCTGGAAGCGGCGCTCGAGCGCGGCGTCCTTCTCGATGTGCTTGCGGTATTCGTCGAGGGTGGTGGCGCCGATGCAGCGGAGCTCGCCGCGGGCCAGTGCGGGCTTCAGCATGTTGCCCGCGTCCATGGCGCCCTCGGCGGCGCCGGCTCCGACGATGGTGTGGAGCTCGTCGATGAAGAGGATGATCTGGCCCTCGCTCTCGGTCACCTCGCGGAGCACCGCCTTGAGGCGATCCTCGAACTCGCCGCGGTACTTCGTCCCCGCAACCATCGAGCCCAGGTCGACGGCGACGACGCGCTTGTCCTTGAGGCCCTCGGGAACGTCACCGGTGGCGATCCGCTGTGCCAGCCCCTCGGCGATCGCAGTCTTGCCGACGCCGGGCTCGCCGATGAGCACGGGGTTGTTCTTGGTGCGCCGGGAGAGCACCTGCATCACCCGGCGGATCTCCTCGTCGCGGCCGATGACGGGATCGACCTTTCCCTGGCGCGCCGCCTCGGTGAGGTCGCGTCCGTACTTCGCCAGTGCCTCGTACTTCGACTCGGGGTTGGCGTCGGTGACCCGCTGCTTTCCCCGCACCGCCTCGAGCACGCCGTAGATGCGCTCGCGGGTGACGCCCGCCTGCTTGAGGATGCGTGCCGCCTCGCCGGTCTCCTGCGCCGCCAGGCCGAGCAGGAGGTGCTCGCTCGAGACGTACTCGTCCTTGAGCCGGTTCATCTCGTCGAAGGCGGACACGAGGACGGCACGCAGCGCGCTGCCGATCCCGGGCTCCTGGCCGCCGAGCTGCTTGCCGCGGGACTCCAGGAGGGAGGTCAGGCGCGCGGCCAGCGGCTCGGGCTGCACCTCGAGACGGCGCAGCAGGTTGGGCACCAGCCCCTCGGGCTGCTCCAGGAGGGCCAGGAGCAGGTGCTCGGGTTCGACGGTCGGGTGCTGCAGGCTCTGGGCAAGCTGCTGCGCCGCCTGCAGGGCCTCCTGCGATCTCTCGGTGAAACGGTCCAGTCGCATCTCGCCTTCACCTCCTGGGTCGCCCCTACCCCGTCGACACCGACGGCGAAACCGCCCGGCGCGTTTGGGGCCGGGTGCTCGGCGGTGCGGATCACGGTTCTCGGTCGCTGACCCCGGTCCCGTCCCCGGTCGCATCCTGGCCGGTGGCGCGCTCGCCGTTCGCGGGACGGCGGCTGACCACGACCTGCGCGGGTCGCAGCACCCGCTCGTGGAGCCGGTAGCCGGGACGCAGCTCGGTGGTGACCGTGTCCTCGTCGAGGTCGGGGCGCTCGTCGGTGAGCACCGCCTCGTGGCGGCCCGGATCGAAGGGCTGTCCGACGGTCTCGACGGGCACCACTCCCTGGGCGGCGAGCACCTCCTCGAACTGTCGCAACACCTGGCGGAGCCCGACGACGAGCGGGTCGGTCGGCGCCGCGGCGTCGAGGCCGCGGCGCAGGTTGTCGAGCACCGGCAGCAGGCTGCGGCTCAGCGGCTCGACGCCGAACCGCAGCAGCTCGGCGCGCTCGATCTCGGCCCGCCGTCTCAGGTTCTGCAGATCTGCGGAGAGCCGCAGGTAGCGGTCGTCCAGAATTTCCTCGGGTCCCTGGCCGGCGGGCGCCTCGGCCTCGCCGATCCTGCCGTCGCGTGCGTTGTCCATGACGTCCGGGCCTCCCTGAGCCGTGCCCGTCACCGACCCCAGAGGAGGGCGGCGGCTACGGTCCGCCGCCCTCCGAATGGAGAGGAGAGGTTCCGGGCGTGGCTCCTCGTCAGACCTCTTTGAACTCGGCGTCCACGACATCGTCGGCGGTCGCCGATCCCTGGGCGGCCTCTCCGCCGGAGCCGTTGCCGCCCGACGACCGCCCACCGGTGGCCGCGTGCACCGCCTCGCCGATCCTCGACAGGCTCTGCTGCAGGTCGGCGCTGGTGCGCCGCATCATCTCGAGGTCGTTGTTCGTGATCGCGTCGCGCACCGCGCGGACCTTCGACTCGATCTCGCCGCGCAGGTCGCCGGGCACGCGCTCGCCGGCGTCCTGGAGCGCCTTCTCGGCCTGGTAGGCGATCGCGTCCGCCTGGTTGCGCGCCTCGACCGCCTCGGCCCGGCGCCGGTCCTCCTCGGCGTGCGCCTCGGCCTCACGGATCATCCGGTCGACCTCGTCCTTCGACAGGGTGGTGGCGCCGGTGATCGTCACCCGGTTCTCCTTGCCGGAGGCGCGGTCCCTCGCGGTCACGTGGAGGATGCCGTTGGCGTCGACGTCGAAGGTGACCTCGATCTGGGGCACACCGCGCGGAGCCGGCGGGATGCCCTCGAGCTTGAAGGTGCCGAGCACGCGGTTGTCCTGCGCCAGCGGCCGCTCGCCCTGGAGGACGACGATCTCGACGCTCGTCTGGTTGTCCGCGGCGGTCGAGAAGCTCTGCGTCTTCGACGTGGGGATGGTCGTGTTGCGCTCGATGATCTTGGTCATCACCCCGCCCTCGGTCATCAGCCCGAGGCTCAGCGGGATGACGTCGAGGAGCAGGACGTCCTTGACGTCTCCGGTCAGCACCCCCGCCTGGATGGCGGCCCCGATGGCGACCACCTCGTCGGGGTTGACGCCGCGGTGCGGCTCCTTGCCGGTCAGCTCCTTCACCAGGTTCTGGATCACCGGCATGCGGGTCGCGCCGCCGACGAGGATGACCTCGTCGAGGTCCTTGGGGGTGAGCCCGGCGTCCTTCAGGGCCTCCTGGAACGGCTTGCGGCAGCGCTCGGTGAGGTCGGCGGTCAGCTGCTCGAACTTCGCCCGGGTCACGGTGTACTGGAGGTGCTTCGGACCGTTGGCGTCGGCGGTGATGAAGGGGAGGTTGATGTCGGTCTCCACCCGCTGGGAGAGCTCGATCTTCGCCTTCTCCGCCGCCTCGGTGAGCCGCTGCAGCGCCTGGCGGTCCTTGCGCAGGTCGATGCCGTTGTCCTTGCGGAACTCGTCGGCGAGCCAGTCGACGATGCGGCGGTCGTAGTCGTCGCCGCCGAGGTGGGTGTCGCCGTTGGTCGCCTTCACCTCGACGACGCCCTCGCCGACCTCGAGCACGGAGACGTCGAAGGTGCCGCCGCCGAGATCCCAGACGAGGATCCTCTCGTTCGTTTTCTTGTCGAGGCCGTAGGCGAGCGCCGCCGCGGTCGGCTCGTTGATGATGCGGACGACGTTGAGACCGGCGATCTCGCCGGCGTTCTTCGTCGCCTGGCGCTGGGCGTCGTTGAAGTACGCCGGGACGGTGATGACCGCGTCGGTGACCTTCTGCCCGAGGTAGGCCTCGGCGTCGGCCTTCAGCTTCTGCAGGATCATCGCCGAGATCTGCTCGGGGGTGTATCGCTGCCCCATCACCTCGATCTCGACGCGGCCGTCGCGACCGGCGACGACCTTGTACGGGACCTGCTTGGTCTCCTCCTGCACCTCCTCGATCCTGCGGCCCATGAAGCGCTTGATCGAGTAGACGGTGTTCTCGGGGTTGACGGCAGCCTGCCGCCGGGCGACCTGCCCGACGAGCCGCTCGCCGGTGCGGGTGAAGGCGACCACCGAGGGCGTGGTCCGGCCCCCCTCGGCGTTGGGGATGACGGTGGGCTCGCCGCCCTCCATCACCGCGATCACGCTGTTGGTGGTGCCCAGGTCGATTCCGACGGTCTTGGCCATATCGTCTGGTCCTCCTCTCCTCAGGTCGCCACCGGAGAGTTGCTTCCGATTCCCACGCGCTCCACCTCGCGCACCGGTGAGGCGGGGACCGACACGATGCATTCCCGGAGCTCGTCGAGGCTCATCGACTCGCGCTCCTCGAGCACAGAGATCACGGTGGTGAAGGCCTCACGGTGGCTGCTCAGCAGCTCCTGTGCGGTCCGGTCGGCAGCGGCCATCAGCCGCTGCACCTCGCGATCGGCGGCGACGGCGAGCTCGGCGCTGCCGGCGATGCCGCCGAACACGGACGGGGGCTCGTCGGGGTCGCGCGCGCGCAGCGAGACCGGAGGCAGCTCCTCCCCCATCCCCCAGCGCTCGACCATCCGCCGCGCCAGCGTCGTCGACTGCTGGAGGTCGTCCTCCGCGCCCGAGCTGACGTCGCCGAGCACGATGAGCTCGGCCGCCCTGCCGCCGACGCCGACCGCGAGCCGCGCGCGGCAGTAGGCGCGGGTGACGTTGACACGGTCCTCGAGCGCGAACTGGGTCACCCCCAGCGCGCGTCCGTGGGGCACGATCGAGATCCGCTCGGGGGGATCGGCATCGGCGTTCCAGTAGGCGACGAGCGCGTGCCCGGCCTCGTGGACGGCGACACGGCGCCGGTCGTCCTCGGTCATCGCCAGCCGCCGGCGGGCGCCGAGGAGGACGCGCTCCTGGGCCTCGCGAAGGTCCGCCTCGGTGACCATCTCGCGACCCGCCCTGGCGCCGGCCAGCGCCGCCTCGTTCACGAGGTTCGCAAGGTCGGCGCCGCTGAACCCGGGGGTGCGCCGCGCCCACGCCTCGAGGTCGACGTCAGCTCCGAGCGGCACCTGGCGGGTGTGGATCCGCAGGATCTCGAGACGCCCGTCGCGGTCGGGAAGGCCGAGGGTGATCTGGCGGTCGAAGCGCCCGGGACGGAGCAGCGCCGGATCGAGGATCTCGGGACGGTTCGTCGCCGCGAGGACGATGACCCCGGTGTCCTTCTCGAACCCGTCCATCTCGACGAGCAGCTGGTTGAGCGTCTGCTCCCGTTCGTCGTTGCCGATCGAGAGGCTCATCGACCGCCGGCCGCCGATGGCGTCGATCTCGTCGATGAAGATGATCGACGGCTGCATCTGCTTCGCCCGCTCGAAGAGGTCGCGGACCCGGGACGCGCCGACGCCGACGAACATCTCGACGAACTCGGTGGCGCTGGTGGCGAAGAAGGGCACGTTCGCCTCTCCCGCCACCGCCCGTGCCAGCAGCGTCTTGCCGGTGCCGGGGGGCCCGGTGAGCAGGACCCCGTGCGGGATGCGCGCGCCGAGACGAAGGTAGCGCTGGGGGTTGCGGAGGTAGTCGACGATCTCCTGGCAATCCTCCCTGGCCTCGTCGACCCCGGCGACGTCCCTGAAGGTCGTGGTCGGCCGCTCCTCGGTGTAGAGGCGGGCGCGGCTCCTGCCGACGCCGAGCGCCATCCGCTGGCCGGTCGCCCCCTGGTAGCCGATCCAGCCGAGGAGCGCCAGGGTGGCGAGGCCGCTGAGAACGTTGAGGAAGCCGAAGAGCGCCTGTCCGGGCGGCCCGGTCGAGGAGATCTCGACGTTGCTCTTGATCAGCAGCGGCAGCAGCTGGTCGTCGGTGAGCGGCGGCAGGTTGGTCTGCACGTGCGAATAGGCCGGCGCCCCATTGACGTTGGGCCAGCGGATGTCGTGGCGGAGGGTGGCCTCGAGGTTGTCGCCGTGGAAGACGACGCTCGACACCTGGTTGCGGACGAGCTGGTCGCGGAACACGCTGTAGGGCACCTCCGCGGTGCTCGGCGGCCGCTCGGCGAGGACCAGCAGCGTGTTCCAGGCGAGGAGCAGGAGGAGGAGGCCCACCCACGACCTGAGAGGCACCCGCCTGCGAGGACCAGGTTGCTCCGGCGATCGGGGCCCCTGGAGCCAGGTGGTCTGCCTCTGCGGTGTCATGCCACGACCTCCCTCGTCGATCCTGGCCTCCCACTCGGGATGGCGTCGCCTCATCGCTGGTCGCTCCTCCAGGGGGTGTTGGGGGCACTACCCGGGGTTGCGACGGCGCCAAACCCGAGCCGGCGTAGGGTCCGTGAACCGGGTTCACGCGATTTGGCCCCAGGGTGCGCGGCGCCCAGCAGGCGGAGGTCAGCAGCCGCCGGCGAACGTCAGGGTGTACACGGCGCCCTCGCTCATCGTCATCACCACCCCCTGCGCCGCCGGCGTCGCCGGGACCGGGTGCCCGGTCGTGTCGACGGCGGAGAGCAGCTGCGCACCGGTGATCGGCACGGTCGTACGCCCGGTCACCGCCGAGATCGCGGTCGCCCGCCAGGGCGAGGTGCACGACCGCGGCCGGACCACGATGCCGCGCTCCCCGTCGAAGGAGCGCGCGGTGACCGCACCGCCCTCGACGTACCGCCAGTCACCGCCCGGAACCGACTCGGCGACGCCCGTCCCCCTGGAGGTCGCGAGCGAGAGCACCGCGCCGACCCTTGCGGCGAGGCTCGCGGGGATCGACCGGCCGTCGGCCCAGGTGGTGTCGAAGTACATCGCCGGCGTGCCGTACACGGTGCTCGAGATCGCGTGGACCATCACGTCCTCCGGCATCGCGTCCCAGCCGTCGCCGTCGATGAGCAGCCCCGGATCGGCGGCGGTGACGATCCTGGCCCTCCGGTCCCAGTCGGCCTCGCTCCAGGAGTCGTAGAGACGCACCGCGTCCTCGACGCCGGTGAACTGCGGCGCGGCCGCTCCGCCGTCGATCAGCGCGTCGGCGCGCTCCGCGTGCGCCGCGGTGTACAGCCCGTCGAGGTAGCGGTGGAGGGCGAGCGCGCCGGACGCGGCCTCGGGCCGGGAGAGCCGCCCGGGCGGGGGGATGGCATACGTCCAGTCGAGCTTGAGCCCGTCGGCGTTCAGCTCACCCGAAGCGCCACCGAGAAGAGTCGTCATGGTCCGTGCGATCTCGGCGGCGAACCCGGGCTGGGTGGGGTCCACGATCGGCGGCGGTCCCGCTCTCGGCGGTTGCAGGGTGTCGCTCGGTGGCCGGACGGCGCCGTGCACCCAGAGGGGCCACCAGAGGAGGACGCGCAGCCCGTCGGCGTGCAGGCCGTCGATGAGCCGGCGCAGCCCGTCGTTGCCGCCGAAGCGGGGGCCGTCCGCCGCGGGGACGCCGAGGCTCGCCTGCCAGCGGGAGTCGATGATCACGGTGAACCGGTCCACGTGGTACCGCCGCCGCCAGCTGGCGACGAAGTGGCGCACCCAGTCGGCGGTGAAGCGAGGGCTGTCCCGCTCGGCGTGGAGCGCCACCTGCTCCCCCCAGGTGGAGACGAGCGGCTGCGACCACCACCTCGGGCGGTCGCGGGACGGGGTCGCCATCCCCATGCGCTCGAGGACGTCGTGGTACGCGTGCAGGCCGCTCCACGGGTCGGGAGCGACGGTGACGGCGAAGCTCGGGAAGCGGACGACGCCATGCTCGGGTGGCCCCGCCCCGAGGTCGGCGCCCTCGTCGACGAACCGCCGCGGATAGTCGACGGTCACCGCGCCGTCGCGGCCGAGACCGATGGTGGTGGCGCTCGGGATCTCCGCCAGCCCGATGCCGATCCAGCCCGGCGCGGCGTGGAGCTCGAGGGCCATCGGCGGCGGCGCGAACGGTCGCCACCCGACGGTCGAGACCGTCGGTGTCGCGGTGGTTGCGGGCACCCTGGGGTCCGGGGTGAAGCCGGTGTCGATCGTGGCCATGTCCAGCCCCCGCACGCCGTCGTCGAAGAATGCGGTCGTGACCGTGTCGGCGGCGCTGGCGGCGATGGAGAACGACACCGTGAAGGCGTCCGCCGACGGTCGGAGGACCGCCTCCTGGAGAGGGGCGCCGGCGGCATCGCTCAGCCCCACCTGCAGCGCGCCGTCGCGCGCCTCGGTGTGCGCGTGAACGCCGCGGGGAAACGCCGTCCCGCTCGAGACGGTCAGCGGCAGGTCGGTGTAGACCCGCCCATCCGGAGCGGCGAGGGTGACAATCGCGGAGTCGGGCTCGGCCCACAGCGTGTACGAGCGCTCCGCGAGCCGGATCGGGGCGGTCCGGGTGGGGGCCTTCTCGGTCATCGGCGGGGTGGGGGTCTGCGACGAGCACGACGGCGTCGCCCCGAGCGCGGCGAGACCGGTCAGGACGATGAGAACCTGGTTCACACCACCCCCCATTCGGGGTAGGGAGTGCCCATGGCTCGGGAGATCCACGCTGCCGACACCGCGATCGCCCGTGCCGTCGAGGTGGCCCTGCGCTACGACGACCAGATCCCCGAGGGGCTGACCGTCGAGGTGGCCGGCGGTCACGTCACCCTCGGCGGCGAGCTCAACTGGGAGTGGGAACGCCGGGAGGCCGAGCGGGTGGTGGGTGCGGTCCCCGGGGTGCGCGGGGTCACCAACCTGATCCGGCTCCACCCCGCGCCACCGGAGGCGCTGCCGCCGCCGCACCACCGGCTGCGCAGCCGCGAGAACGGCTGGGTCGCATTGGAGGACACCCGGGAGAAGTGCGAGCTCTACTTCCGTGGACTGATCCTGATCACGTCGGAGGCGCCGACGGCGCCGCTCCGGGAGCATGCGAGAAGCCTCGCGCGGGACCTCGTGCTCGAGCGCTGGGACCTCGATCAGACCCGCTGGGTGCCCGAGCGTGATCCCGTCATCGAGCGCCTGAAGGACGAGCAGGGACTGACCGGCTGACCGCGGGTCCACGGGGAAGGGGGGCGCGGCGGCCCCCTTCCGGTCGTCCGTCGATCACGTGTGGAAACGGCGGTTGATCTGGCGCAGCCGCCATCCCTGGGTGATCTCGGTGAAGCCGAGGATCAACGCCCAGACGGCGACCAGCACGGCGAGGAAGAGAACGGTGATGCCGGGATAGGCGATCGCGATCAGCCCGAAGATCACCGCGGCGACACCCCGGATCAGGTGGAGCCACCAGTACCGCGACGCCTCGGCGACGATGCGGACGACGGGGTCGCTCCCGATGATGGGGTCGTTCAGCATGGAAGGGCCTCCTGTGCGGGGGACGGTGGTCGGCCATTACCCTCGCGACGGCGGCCGCGAAACGCCCACCGTGCGCCTACCGCTCCCGGACGGCGTAGGTCAGGTGCGCCACCCTCGGGGAAGGCTCCGCGCGGACCGGCACCAGGGCCACGCGGCGCGCGTCCACGCCCTCGAACAGGCGGATACCCGAGCCGAACAGCACCGGCGACAGCGCGATCGAGAACTCGTCGATCAGGCCGGCGTTCACGTACTCCAGGATCGTCGCGCCGCCGCCCGCGATGCGGACGTCGCGGTCGCCGGCGGCCTCGCGGGCCTGGTCGAGCGCGGACGGCCGACATCCTCGTTGGCGCCATGGCCCGGCCGGAGGGGGTGTGAAGCAGGTTCACACCCCTCTCCGGAGCCGCTAGAGCGCGGCCGACGCCCCGTGCTCCTGGAGGATGGTGAGCATGTCTTCGGCGTGCTCCTCCTCGACCGCGAGGATGCCGCGCAGCATCTCCGTCGTGGTCGGGTCCTTGTCGTCGAGCCAGCGGATGATCTCCTGGTAGCTGGCGACGGCGACGCGCTCGGCGACGAGGTCCTCGCGCACCATGTCGAGGAGGTGGGCGCCCTCCATGTACTCGGAGTGGGCGCGAGTGGTCAGCCCTTCGGGGTTGAAGTTCGGCTCCCCGCGCAGCTGGGTGATCCGCGCTGCGACCCGGTCGACGTGCATCATCTCCTCGTTGGCATGCTGCAGGAACTCCTGGGCGACCGCGGTCGAATTGGGCCCGCTGGCGCTGAAGTAGTGACGCTTGTAGCGGAGCACGCAGACGATCTCGGTGGCGAGCACCTCGTTGAGCACCGTGATGACGCGCTCGCGGTCGGCCCCGTAGGCGTCGGTGATCGCTCCGCACTCGATGTGCTGCCGGGCGCGCTGGCGCAACGTCTTCACATCGGTGAGAAATCCGGTGGTGGTCATCGCCTCTCTCCTTGCCGCAGGTACTGGTGGATGAGGGAGATGGCGGTGGCGCCGTCGCCGACCGCCGCCGCGACCCTCCGCATCGACCGGTTGCGGACGTCGCCCGCCGCGAACACCCCGGGCACGCTGGTCTCGAGCAGATACGGGTCGCGCTCCCTCCCGTCGCCGCCGTCCAGGCCCCGCCGTGCATGGTCGAGCCCGGTCAGCAGGTAGCCGCGCGGGTCGCGCTCGAGCGTGTCCGCCAGCCAGTCGGTGCATGGCTCGGCGCCGATGAAGACGTACATCGACGTCACCGGCAGGACCTCGCGCTCACCGCTGTCTCGATGCCACACGGTGGCACGGGTGAGATGGTCGTCCCCCTCGACCGCGACGACCTCGGACTGCAGGTGCACCGCGACCTGCGGCGTCCGCTCGATCCGGTCGACGAGGTACTTGGACATGTCCTGGGTCAGCCGATCGGCGAGCACCAGCAGGTGGACGCGGCGCGCATACCCGGAGATGTGCAGCGCCGCCTGCCCGGCGGAGTTGCCCCCACCGACGACGGCGACCTCCTCCCCCGCGCAGAGCATCGCCTCGGCGGCGTCGGCGCCGTAGTAGACGCCGCGGCCCTCGAGACGGTCGGCGCCATCGGCCGGGAGGCGGCGGTAGTGGACGCCGCTGGCGATCACCACCGCACGGGCGGTGAGGCGCCCGCCGTCGGTGTCGTGGATCACCCGGTAGGGGTCCGAGACCTCGAGCCGGGTCACGGTCCGCGGGGTGATCATGTGCGCGCCGAAGCGCTTCGCCTGCGCGAGCGCGCGGCGGGTGAGCTCGCCCCCGCTCACCCCGGCGGGGAAGCCCAGGTAGTTCTCGATCCTGGAGCTCAGCCCGGCCTGTCCTCCCGGGGCCTCGCGCTCGACCACCGCGGTGCTGAGACCCTCGGTGGTGGCGTACACGGCTGCGGCCAGCCCGGCGGGACCGGCGCCGATGATCACCACGTCGTAGAAGGGCGTGTCGGTGCGCGCGGACAGCCCGAGACGTCCGGCGAGCTCCTCGTTCGACGGGTTGAACAGCTCCACGCCGCCGGGCAGGAGCACGAGCGGAAGCGTGGAGCCCTCGCCACCCCCGGACTCGAGGAGCCGGTGCGCCTCGGGATTCCCCTCGAGGTCGTACCAGGCGAAGGGCACCTGGTTGCGGGAGAGGTAGTGGCGGACGCGGTGGCTCTCGGCGTCCCACCGGTGCCCGACCACGCGCACCATCTCCGCAGGCGGAGGATGCTCGGCGCTCCAGTCGTCGAGCAGGTCGTCGACCACCGACAGCAGCCGGTCCTCCGCCGGCTGCCACGGCTCGACGACGTAGTCGTCGATCGCCCCGGTGTCGATCGCCTGGATCGCCGACTCGGTCTCCGTGTACGGGACGAGCAGCACCGCCCGGATCCCCGCCTGCTGCCGGCGCGCCTGGGTGAGGAGCTCGAGCGCCGACGCCGTGCCCTGCTGGGCGATCACCAGCGCCACCGGCGTGCCGGCATCGCTGAGCCGGTGCAGCGTCGCCAGCGCCTGCTCGCCGCCGTGCGCCCGCAGGATCCGGAAGCATCGGTGGTAGCGGTGGCGCAGCTCGCGGGTCAGGGCACGCAGGGTCTCGCGGTCCTCGCCGATCGCGAGGATCACGGGGCGCCGCCCACGCGCCTCCTCGCGACCCGCCGTGGATTCGGACTGTGCCGTCGACGAGCTCGTCCCGATCACGCGGCCCAGCTACCCGTGCGCGACACGGCCGAACCGCCGGCCCGGGTGTGAACCGGGTTCTCGGTGCGTGTGTTCGCCCGCCCGCCGGTCACGCGGGCACCGGCGGGGTCCAGGTCAACGACACCTTGAACCCCGGGCTCGTCGACTCCCGCGCCACGATGACCCCACCGTCGCTGCGCAGGTCGATCGAGAAGCCGATCTCCACCCGGCCGAGCTCCCAGGCGCCCGCGGGGCGAACCGCGAGATCCCTCTCCAGACGGCGGTGCAGCGAGGTGGCCACCTCGGTGAGGCTCTCGCCGATCTCGTCGATCCGGCTCGAGAGCCTGTCCGTGAGCGCCCCGTTCTGCACCACCTCACCGATCCGCGGATCCGGCTTCACCTCGACGAGGATGTCCATGGGTATGGCCTCCACAAATGCGGGGTTCGCGCCCACCGGCACCGATCCACCTGGGTCGCCGGCCCATTGCCGAAACCTCCCGATCCTGGGAACCGGGTTCACAGGCCGGCCGTGGGACGTCCGGTGCGATGACATCGCCTCCGCGCGGCGCCCGCCGGCTGAGCGCCGGCGTCGATCACGCGTTGTCCGCGGCCTCGAGCTCCCGCCGCCAGGGTGCGAGCCGGTTGAACGCCCACTCCTGGAGCGCCCACAGCTGGTCCATGAGCTGGTCGACTCGTTCGGGGATCCCCCACTCCTCCATGGACACACGTTCGGCGGTGGTGCCCTCGATCACCGCCCGGGCGTGGCTGTGCACCTCGGCGGCGTGGCCGGCGAGGTCGTCGGTGACCGTGGGCAGCCCGCGGAGGTGCGTCTCCTCGCAGCTCCGGATCACCTCGTCGATCCTGTTGACCAGGCCACGGAGCCGGCGCCGCGGCTCGCCGTCACGGGCCGCGAGGTCGACCGAGCGGCGCAGCTCGAGGGTCGCCCGACCGAGAAGGCCGGTCGTCCTGGTCATGACGCCCGCTGCCCGCTCGCACGACAGCGGCCGCAGCGTTGGCACCGGCTCCAGCTGAACACGGTCGGATCCTCCAAGAACGGCTCGGATCACCCACTACCCAACCGGACTCGGGAGAACGCCTGGGGGCCGTGGACCTCGGGTTCGTCGAGCAGCAGGAGGAAGGCGTGGCAGTCGCCGGCCCCGGAGTCACCGATGATCCCCGGTCCGTTGCCCGGCGACGCGGACATAGGGGAGATAATCGGTGGGAGTCGTCCATCGAGGAGATGGAGCCGACGTCGGGCGGCCCGCCCGAGGAGCTGTATGAAGGTGACGCCGCCGAGGGGCAGCGAGACGGTCGCCCAACTCCGCTCCCAGCTGTCGAACCTGGTCCGCATCTTTGCGCTGTCGCTGCTGATGTTCGACCAGCGCGACGAGCGGGCGATCCTCGACATGGCGGCGGCCGCGGTCGCCGACCTCGGCCCCTTCTGGGCGGACGCCGGCTTCCTGGTCCGGGACGGAGGGCTCGAGCCCCACGGCTATGGACACCGGGGGAACCCCTCCGAGGTCGCCGAGCAGGTGGAGAGGCTGGAGGGCCGGGACGGGGCGGTGTTCCTCTCGGGACTCGCCTGGTCCTGGGCCTACGCGCTGGGCAGCCGCGGCCATCTGGTCGTCGCGGCCGGCGCGGAGCCACCGGAGGCGGAGCGATTCCTGCTGCGGGTGCTCGCCCAGCAGGCGGGTGCGGCGATCAGCGGCGCGATGCTCCAGCGGAGCGCGCTGCGGCACAGCGCGGAGCTGAGCTCGCTCAACGAGCAGCTGGCGGCGCACGTGGGCGGCCTGGAGCGCCGCGCCCGCGACTATCAGGCGTTGCTCCGGACCTCGGTGGCCGGGGAGGGGGAGGCGGGGATCGCGCGGGTGATGCACGAGCTCACCGGCCTCCCGGTGGCGATCGAGGATGGCTTCGGGAACCTCAGGGCGTGGGCGGGCCCGGGCCGGCCCGACCCCTATCCCCGGCCCGACCGGCGGCACCGGACGGAGCTCCTCCGCCGCGGGCGCTCGGCGCCGGGACCGCTGCGGGCCGGCGACCGCCTCGTGGCCGTGGCCCAGCCCCGCGGCGACATCATCGGCGTCGTCGCCCTCGTCGATCCCGACGGCCGGGCCGGGCCGCTCCAGGCCCTCGACCTCGAGCATGCGGCGCTGCTCCTGTGCACGGAGCTGATCCACGGGCGCAGTCTCGCCGACATGCAGCTGCGGCTGAGCCGGGACCTCGTCGACGACCTCTGCGGCGGCACCGACGAGGCCGGCGCGATGGCCAGGGCCGGCGCGCTCGGGCACGACCTCGGCCGCAGGCACCAGGTGGCGGTGGTGAACTGGACCGGAGCGGAGCCCCTCATGCTGGCACGGGCCGTGGAGCGCTGCGCCGCCGCGATGGACCTGGGCGGGCTGCTGGGCAGGCGGCAGGCGCGGGTGGTTCTCGTCGCCCACCTCCCCGACCGCTGGAGCGGACGCGAGCAGTGGCTCGAGCTGCAGCGGGCGGTGGCGCGTGAGCTCCGGTCCGCGGCCGTCGCCGTCGGCGTCGGTGGCGTGGCCGCCGTGATCGACGCGATCCCGCGCTCCTGCGAGGAGGCCTTCCAGGCGCTCGCCATCCGCCAGGCGTCGCAGGACCGCTTCGGGGTGACCATGTTCGAGGAGCTGGGCATGTACCGCCTCCTCGCCGCCTGTGAAGACACCGGGGAGATCGACCGGTTCGTCCAGGAGTGGCTTGGAGCGCTGCTGGACTACGACGCCGCCCACCACTCCCGCCTGGTGAGCACGCTCTCCCATTACTGCGACACCGGTGGAAACTACGATCGCGCCGCCGAGGTGCTCAACATCCACCGCAGCACCCTCCGCTACCGCCTCCAGCGCATCCGCAAGATCACCGGCCGCGACCTCGCCGACGTCGACACCAGCTTCCACCTCCACGCCGCCACCCGGGCATGGAGGTTCCGCCAGGGGTCGGACTGATCGCACCCTCACGGGGGGAGATGCGCGGCGCCGGCCTCGAGCACCACCCGCGGTGGCTGGCCCACCTGGGACGCGGTCAGCGCCGCCACCGCCTCCTGAACGTCCCCGACCCGGGGGGGGATCCGGCCGTGAACGCCTCGGTGCCGAAGGCCGGCTGGACGCCCCCCAGGTCGGTGTGGCTGTGCAGGTACGCGAGCTCGCGGCTCAGGTCGCCGACCCCGTTGGTGCCGGGGACGGGGACGAGGTCCACAGTGCTGAGGACGCCGAGGGCCCGGCCCTGGGAGTCGAGGTAGGCGCTCCCGGAGTCGCCGGGGATCCCGGGCGACCTGGTCAGCACCCGATGGCTCCAGCCGTTGCCGCAGTCACCGAGGCTGACGCCCTGCTTCGACGCCAGCGGCGCGAGACCCATGGCCAGCTCGGAGTGGCCGTACCCGTAGATCTGCTCGCCGGTGGATGTGCCCGCGGCGGAGATCCCGACCGGGCCGCCCCAGGTCGGGATCGACGGGTTGACCGAGCCCAGGTCGGCCGGATCCAGCTCGACGAGCGCCAGGTCGTTGTACCGGCAGGCGCTCGAGTCGGTCTCGTGCAGCCCCTTCATGGTCAGCCAGGAGCTGTAGACGATCTTCCCGGGATGCTTCGCGCCGCGGATGTCGACCGGTGTGCCCAGAGGCAGCGACGACGCCGTGCATCCATCGGTGGTGCCGGTCGCATCGGTGCTGGAGCAGTGCGCCGCCTGGCCGACATACACGTGCGCGCGGTTCGTGAAGATGAAGTTCGCGGTGCACTGCGCGCCGTTCGTGTACAGCTGCACGCCGGGGTGGACGGTCGCCGCCGCGGCCGGAGCCCATGTGGGCGCCGCCGACACCGAGGAGGATGTGCCGCCGGCGAGGGATCCGGCCGACACCATGACGGCGAGTGGAGCGCTGAGACGGTGCACCGGTCCGGTCCTCCTGGAGGTTCGATGGGTCGTCCGCCGCGGGCCGAGCTCGTCCGTCATCGCAAGGGTTGCGGGTCGGCCCACGGGCTGCCCACCCAGGTGGTTCCGACGCCCACCACCCGCTGCGCGTGTCCATCGCTGGCCGACGCGACGGCCCCGCCGCTCCCATCGCCGCGCAGCAGGGCGACGCTCCCGACCCGCGGAAGCGCGACCCCGTGGTCGTCCTTCTCCGTCCCCGAGGAGCCGATCTCGTCGCCGTTGACGGACGCCAGGTAGGTGTGCCCGGGGGCGTCGCTGGAGCCGTCCGAATGGAGGACCACCAACGCGATCCAGCCTGCTCCGACGCCGGCGCGGGCCGCGTTGCTCTGGCTGCTCGCATGCGACGCGGATCCGCTGTGGGCGGCGTCGCTCGTCGACTCGGCGACGGTGGTGGTCACCACCCCGCCCTCGCCGAACCCGAGGTCGAGAAGAGCGCCCCGGGTGTGAGCCCGCGAGCCGCTCTGGGTGGCGGTGGCGTCGCCGTCCCACCCGGCGACGGCCAGCCGGAGCAACGAGTTGGAGGGGACCACGGCGGCGGCGCCGTTCGCGTACCCGTTGGCGGGCACCTGGCCCTCGCTCACGTTCTCGCCCGCCAGCCGGAGCTCGCGCCCCTCGCCACCCGAGGAGTTGCGTCCCGCCTGCGCGCTCGTGCAGCTCAGGCAGGTGGCGAGGAGATCGAGGTTCAGCCCGTAGGCGTCCGCCTCGAGCGGACCGGCGTCCTGGATCTCGGCCCGGGAGGCCGGGATGCCGGCGGGCGGTGCGTCACTCGTGCGCACCGCGGGGCGGGGCGCGGCGCCGGGGACGGGAGCGGCAACCACCGCCGAGGCCGGGCCGCCCGGCGCCGTGCGGGTGGCTGCGACCACCGCCGGGCCGGCGGGGCCGTGATCGGCGCCGGAGGCGTGGCCCGCGCCGGCGTGAACGGCACCCACCGCGCAGACGGCGAGAGTTCCGGCCACACCGGTGAGGAATCGGTTCCAACCCAGCTGCTCAGCCAATGATCACCTCCGGCCAATACCCAGTCGATGGTGGCCACCGTACCGGGACTCGCCGGTCACGTCATCGACAGTCCTGACCAGCTTCGCCTCGTCACTTCGCACTAGGCGCGGCGGCGACTCCGCTCGCCGGAAAACAGGTCATGTGAGTGATGTCCCGGTGCGGGCGCCGGCGGACACTGGTGGTGATCCACAGCGAGAGGATCGGTGGCAACGAAGGTGGCCGCGGGCCACCCGCGGATTCACACAGCGGAGGAGGCAGAACCATGAGGATGGGTGTGCGTCTCGCCGGCGTGGCGGCGGTCGTCCTGCTCGCCGGCACGGTGTCGACGGGTACGGCGGCACTCGCCGCGACCACGACCGGCGCCGCGATCCCGGCCCAGGGCGTCGGCGTTCTGGACCACGGGCATTTCGGTCACGACCGTGGACATGGACGTTGGAGTCACGGTGGCTTCGACCGGGGCGGTCGGGGTCACGGCGAACGCTACGTCCTGGCCAGCTGGGGTCGCGGAGGCGGCTACGACCAGGGCGGCTGGGGTCGCGGCGGCGATGGCCGCGGCGGCGACGGCTATGGCTATGGCCGCGGCGGTGACGGCGGCGGCTATGGCTACGGCCGCGGCGGTGACGGCGGCGGCTATGGCTATGGCCGCGGCACGGGTTTCGGCGGTCATGGGGGTCTCGGCTTCGGCCCGAGGTAGAGGCTCCTGACCGCCGGGCGGGCGTCGGTGGCGATCGTCGCCGGCGCCCGCCCGGAGGATGGTCAGCTCGCGCTCCTCGAGTGCACCCTCTGAACCGGCCACCACTTCTCGTGCGCACGAGGCATTCCCCCGCCGGCGTTCCGGCGCGGCCGGGCGGTGAGCCGCGACCCCCTCCTGGATGCGGCCCCGCGGAGGTCCACCCGGGACACCGGCAGATCGAGGGCGACCTCGATGTACAGCGTCTGTTCGTCCAGCGCAGCCACGAGCTCCTCCATCACCGGTGGCGGAGCCGCCAGCAGCACCGCCGCGTCGAGCTGACCGATGCAGGCGCCCAGGAGGTCGCGCGCGTCGCGACCGACCGCTGCGCTCCGATCCGCGTGGAACTCCAGCACATAGGCGTATGCGATCAGCGCCTCCGCGGCTGCGGGCACGGTCACTCCCGCGCTCCTCGCGGCGTCGTACCGGTCGCGGGCCCTGCCCAGCTGATCGGGGTGTCCGCCGTTGTCAGCCATCTCGATTCTCCAATGCCCGTGAGCCGCGCTCGGACACAGGGTAGGAACTCGAATCCGCACCGTCATCGACAGAAGCGGCTAGCTTTGACGTCGGTCGTTCACCGAGGTTGACGAGAGCGCGTTGCCCCCGCACCCTAGGTGAGCCCGCGCTCGAGCGCGTAGCGCGTCGCCGCGCTCCTGCTCGCCACCCCGATCTTGCGGAAGACGGATCGCAGATGAGCTGCGACGGTGTGCTCGCTCAGGTGCAGCCGCCTCGCCACCTGCGCATTGGTGAGTCCCTCCGCGACCACCCGCAGGACGCCGATCTCCCGATCCGTGAGGCCGGGCATGCCCCCGCGCGCGCCCGACCCGCCGGCCGGTGGCGGCATCTGCGCCACCGCGCGGAGGTCGGCGTCGAGGCGCCTCGGTGCCGACCACATGGACCCCCGGGCCGATCGTCGGGAGGCGCGGCAGCAACGGCGCGATGCGCGGCGCCTCGGCGGGGTTGCACCGGCCGTGAGGGCGCGGTGACCGGTGCCGGCGGGGGCCGGCTCGCCGCCCGGCAACCGGCCGGCCTCGCCGGCGGTGTCGCCAGCCTCCTGCTCGGTGCGCGCACAGGTCTCGCGACGCGGATAGGCGGCGTTCAGGAGCTCCTCCTGCCAGTCGAGCAGACGCTCATGGAGTGCGTGGGTGGTGGTCGCGCTCGACACCGCCACCGGGACGACGAGCCCGCCGGCCTCGAGAGCACGTCGCCAACGGGGCAGCATTCCCACCCCCACCTCCTCGCGCTGGAGATGGCGCTGCTCGAGGATCTCGAGCAGTGTGTCGACGGCCGCGATCCCGGCTCGAGCGCGCCGCTGGCGGTCCTTCTCCGTGTCGATGTCGCCGGCCCGGTTCTCGAGAGCGGTCATCACCGGGTACCGTCGACCGGTCGCCGTGAGTGGGTCGGTTCGCTGCTCATCTCTCGCCTCCTTGGTCAGGGATCGGCGCGACCCGTGGGTCGTCACCGTCCGGTGCTGCCAGTCGACCGGAGTGTCTCAGCGGCTCAGTTGCGGATCCCGGGCGACATCGCTGCGAAGCGGGAGACCGAGAGTCGGGAGGACGACCACCGGCGCGACACCTGTGGCGCCGCGCGTGCGGTGTGACATCGCACCTCTCGACAGCGGTGGCTCCCCAGCTGCTGTGGCTGTCCGTGCGATCAGGTTGACGCACGCCCGAGGGCGGCTGCGCCGTTCATCTGAACGGAATCGTCATCGTTCGTTTGGAGGAGAGGCGATCACGCCGCCGTCGGGTGGCGACTCGCCGCACCGCGGTTCGACTGGGGGCGGGACTGGGGCAACCCGGATGCGATGACGCTGGGATGAATGGTACCCGGTGACGCATCATGAGGAAAGAGACGATCGGGCAATGTCTCGTCTTCGCCGGCCGAGTGCTCCCCCGCAGTCTGGCGGAGACCGGCCACATGTGCCAAGGCTCTATGCTGCGATTCGTGCACCGTTTCAGGAATGGAAGGTTGCCTGAACGCCTGGCCCCGTTCGCCGTCGGTGTGGTCGGCGTTGCCGCCATCTCCGCCGCAATCGGTGCGATCAGGGGCCTTGGGACCACCGTGCCCTCGCTCAGCTCGGCCTATCTGCTGCTCGTGCTCTGGATGGCCGCGCGCTACGGCTGGGGAGCGGCGCTCTGGGGTACGGTGCTGTCGTGCCTCGTCTACGACTTCTTCTTCGTCGCCCCCTACCTGGCCTTCCTCCCCCTCAGCGCCGAGGATGGGGAGGAGGCGATCGTGCTGCTCGTCTTCGCGCTGGCGGGGGGGCGCCTGGTCGCGTCGGTCGCCGCACCCATGGCCGAGGCGGCGGCGCGGGCCCGGGAGTCGGGCACCCTCTACGACCTCGCGGTCACCGCGCTCCGCGACCGCCAGGCCACGTCGGTGCTGTCGAACCTCTGCGAGCGGGCGCGCGAGGTCGGGCATCTCAGCACCATCAGCCTGGTGGAGGTGCGGCCGGGTGAGGCGCGGACGGTGGCCGGCGACGAGCTGTCCGAGGCTCAGCTGCACGCGGCACGCCACGCGTACGACGAGGGCACCGCATCGGGGACGGAAGCCACGGATTGCCGGCTGAACACGCTGCGCGGCGGTCGGCCGCAGGCGGCCACCGAATACCTGCTGCTCCGCAGCGGGATCGCCGTGCTCGGACGGCCGGCCCAACGTCCCGACGAGACCGACCAACGCCTGCTGGAGGCGCTGCTGGGGCTGACCAGCCTCATCCTCGAGCGCCGGCGCTGGGCCGCGGTGATGGAGGAGGAGCGGCAGCGGATCGCGCGCGACATCCACGACGACACGCTGCAGACCATGGGGGCCATGGCCCTCCGCCTCGACCTCCTGTGCGAGGAGATCCAGGACCCGCGCCAGCGCGAGATGGTCGACCAGCTGCTCACCCTGGCCAGGGATTCGTCGGAGCGCCTCCGCTCGATCGTCTTCGAGCTCCGCTCCGACCTCCTCGAGGAGGGCTTGACGAAGGCGATCACGGCCGCCACCCACGACCAAGCTGCCGAGGCGGGCATCGATCATCGAGTGACCGGGCACCTCACCGCCGAGCCACCCCTGGAGGTCGCTCTCGCCCTCTACCGCATCGCCCAGGAGGCCCTGGCGAACGTGCGCAAGCACGGCGAGGCGAGCCGGGTGGAGGTCTCCCTGGCGGAGGAGGGTGGCACCCTCCGGCTGCGGGTGGTCGACGACGGCCGGGGCTTCGATCCGGCGGCGGCCACCCAGCACCTCCCCACCGGTACGCGGGGCCGGGACCGCCGGTTCGGGTTGCGCTCGATGAGCGAGCGCGCCCGGCTGATCGGTGGCCAGCTCACGGTCAGCAGCGTGCCCGGACAGGGCACCGTGGTCGAGGCGCGGGTGCCGGTCAGGACCGGGCCGCGAGCGGCCGCGTAGGCGGGGCCGCTCAGCGCTCGATCAGCCGGAGCTCCACCGCCCGGGCCAGCACCTCCAGCTTGGAGTGCGCGTTCAGCTTGCTGCTGAGATTGCGAAGGTGGCTGCGAACGGTGACGTAGGCGATGCCCAGCCGGGCGGCGATGCCGCGGTTGTCGAGACCCTCGGCCAGGAGTCGCAGGATCTCGTGCTCGCGGGGCGTCAGCCGGTCGAGCAGCTCGGTGACGCCCCCGGAGCCGGTGATCAGCCCGGCCAGCGTGGCGGCCGGGATCAGGAGCTCGCCGGCGGCGGCGCGACGGACGGCGTCCACCAGCTCCGATGCCGGCTGCGTCTTCAGCAGGTAGCCGCGGGCGCCGGCCTTGACCGCCTCCCGGAGGAGCGCGTCGTTCCTGACCATGCTGAGGAACAGCACCCGGAGCGCGGGCTGCCGCTCACGAAGCCTCGCCGCAACCTCGGCGCCGGTCGCATCGGGAAGCTGGTAGTCGATCAGCAGGAGGTCGGGACAGGTCGCCGGCGCGAGCGTCAGCGCCTCGGCGGCGTCACCGGCGACGCCGACCACCTCGAGATCCGCGTGCTGGTCGAGGAGCAGGCGGATCCCGTCCGCCACCACCGGGTGGTCATCGACGATCAGCACGCGCACGGGCGAGCGCTGCCGGCCGCCAGGGGCCGGGCTCCGCCAGCCGTTCCCGTTCACTGTCATGTTGGTCGCCCGAGTCTAGTGGTCGAGGAGGCACGCGCGATCTACTCCATTTGGCGGGTTTCCCGCGGCGCAATGCCATGCGAGGGTGAACGGGACCATGCCTCAGGAATCACCGATCAGCGTGCTCATCGCCGACGACGACCAGCGCATGGTGGACACCCTCACCGCGCTGATCGAGAGCAGGCCGTTCCTCCGGCTGGCCGGAGTCGGCGGTGACGCCACCGAGGCCGTCGCCATCGCGACCCAGGTCCGGCCCTGCGTGGCGCTGCTCGACGTGAGGATGCCGGGCGGCGGCGCATCCACCGCTCGATCGATCCGCGCGGCGTCGCCGCGAACGCGCTGCGTCGCGCTCTCCGCCTACTGCGACCTCGACAGCCTCGCAGCGATGCGTGAGGCCGGTGTGGTCGACTACCTGCTCAAGGGGAGGGCCTCCGTCGCCGACATCGTCCGGGCAATCCGGCGCGCGGCCGGCCAGGACGGGGATCGGCCCACCTAGGCCACTCAGTTCTCCCCGAGCACGATGTGGGGCTGGATCCCGTTGTCGAGCGACCACGCTCCCACCGCCGGGGCGGGACGCTCCTCCTCCTGCGCCAGCTCCCGACGGCGGCCGCGAGCGAGGCGGGTGGCGGCACGAGCGACCGCCTCCAACGCCGACTGCTGATCGCCGTGGGTGCCGGCCATCAGCGAGGCGAGATGCTCCACCGCGAGGTCGACGTCGTCGGCCGGCTCCGGAAGCGGACGCTCCGGGGCCGACAGCCGGTCGGGGTGTGCCAGGGTGGCGGTGGCGCTCACGGGGTCTCCTCCGAGGGGGTTTCGACGACGACATGCGCCTCGTACCGGGTGCAGCTTGCGCGCAGCCGGTCGAGGGCGGCGACGGCGGCGGAGCGGGTGCGGTAGCCCACGCAGAGGGCCGGACCGTCGGGTGATTCGAGGATGGCGAACATTCGGCGGGCTGTCTCCTGACGGTCGGGTGCGGGGCGCGCCGCTCGGAGAACGTTAGGCGCCGCCCATCCGACCGTCATCGACAGAACCGACTAAGTTCGGAGCGCGGTCGCCCGTTCGGAGTGAGGACCGACGAGCGCGGCCCTCACGAGTTCTCGCCAGGTCGGGTCGGGCGTCGGGCAGCATGCCGTTGTCGAGCGACCACGCTCCCATCATCGGGACCGGGCGCTCCTCGTCGAGACGCACCTCGCGCCGGCGGCGGCGGCCCAGCTGGGTCGCGGCACGGGCGAGGGCGGCGATGGCGGTCACGGTGTCTCCTCGGGCGGGGTCTCCACGACGACGTGTCCCTGGTAGACGCCGCCACTCTCGCGCAGCCGCTCGAGGGCTGCGACAGCGCCCGCGAGGGTGCGGAAGCCGACGCAGAGCGCCGGTCCGTCGGGTGATTCGAGGATTGCGAACATCAGCGGCTTTCTCCTGACAAACATCGTCGCTCCCGCCGCCGGCGCCCAGGCCTGTACGTCGGGACAGTCTTCACCTGTTGAGCGGCCGCGAATCAGCCGGTCTGTCGCCACGCTGGACGACGAGACGGGTCAGGTCGACGCGGGAGTCCACACCGAGCTTGTGGAAGATATGGCGGAGGTGATAGCCGACGGTGTGGGGCGAGAGGAACGTCGAGGCGGCGACCTCGCGATTGGTGCGTCCCTCGCTCACCAGCTCCGCGACGCTGCGCTCGGTCTCGGTGAGGCTCTCCCACCCCAGTGCCGGATGGTGGCTCCGCCGTTCGGGAGCGACGGGGCGGTCGCCGGTGGCCGCCATCGGCGGCGGCAGGAAGCGCAGCAGCGCGCCGATGACCTCGCTGCCGTCGGCGACGGTCTCGCAGGCCACCAGCGCCGAGCCTCCGGGCGGCACCGGGAGCTCGAACGCACCGCGCTGCTGCCCGGACAGGGTCGACGAGACGAGGTCCCAGAGCAGACCCCGGTCGATGTCGTGCAGCAGCTTGACCGCCGGGGCGTTGGTGTACATGGTGTGCCCGTTGAGGGCCACCAGGGCCCCACGCGCACCCCGCCGGGCGCGCAGGAACCGTTCGAGCAGGAACCGGTCGGCGGCGGGGTTCGCGCCGACGAGGCGGTGCTCGATGAGCCGGGCAGACCGCTTGGCCACCGCCAGCATCAGCGAGTGCGACCCCTCCACCGAGCAGGTCAGGTCGACCACGCCGAGAACCGAGCCCGTGATCGGGTCGAAGATGGGGGCCGCGGCGCAGGCCATCTGGCCGAGGGCGTCGGCGAAGTGCTCACTGCCGGTCACCATCGACGGTGCCCGTTCCTCGAGCGCCGTGCCGATGGCGTTGGTGCCGACCCGGCTCTCCTGATAGGAGGAACCGGGCGCGAGACTGATCCGGTCGAGGTTGGCACCCAGAGCTCTGTCGCGGAACAGACGATCGAGGATGTGCCCGTGCCGGTCGGCGAGCAGCAGGCCCATCGATGTGGACTCGAGGTCCTCGACCAGACGGTCCAGGACGGGACGGGCGGCGCGCTCGAGACGCTCGTCGCCCGGCGCCGAGGGTTGGTGGGGAACCACCAGCCGGTCGGGCTGAAGGTCTGACGCGAGCGACCGGTGCCACGAGGCGGCGATCTCGGGACGGACCGCGGCGCTCGTGGATCCGGTGGAGCGGAGCTCGTCGAGTGCGACACGCAGGTCGAACCGGTCTTCTGCCATCTTGGGTCTCCTTCGCCCCCCATTCGCGATCGACGGCGTTTGGGCCGGCCGATCCGTGATCAGGCGATCACCGGCGGGCGATGCCGGCGAGCGCACATCGGGGGGGGAACTCCGAGACTGCTCCTCATTCTCAGGTTCCCCTTGACCGTGCGAACGCGATGCGCCAGCACCCTCGAGATCAACGGTAGGCATCATGATGCAGTGCGTCATCGACAGAACCGACGAACTCCAGAGCGCGACGCTCTAGTCGAGAATGACGGTGCGCAATAGTCATCACCGGCGATGACATGGCGGGGACGTCGCGACATCATCGGTCTCCGCGCGTCGTCGAGCCATCGCGACTCGAGGACCAGGACCGAACGAGGAGGTGCACAGCATGGAGGGCCATATCCCAACGCCGGTCGCGACTGCACCGATGGTGGAGGACCTCATGCGCAGCCACCTGACAGCCGAGTGCGCGACCGGGCTCGACGGCGGGGCCGCCTGCTCCGCATGCCTGGCGCACCGGCTGCGGGCCTACGCTCCGGTGGGCGCCCGGAGGCGGTCATGACCTGGTGGGTGCGCCCCGACGGCGCGGTGCGGTGGCTCGAGCACATCGACGGCCCCCCGGCGGAGCTCCCGCCGCCGACAGCTTGGGAGCGGTTCGGCGACCGCGTCGAGGTTCTCCGTGAGCGGCTGGCGCGGGGGGACGACGTCATGACCCTCGCGCTCCTCCTGTTCGTGGTGCCGTCGGTCATCCTCGCGCTCCCCTGAGCCACGCTCCCTTCGCCGTCACCATCTAGGCGCCGTCGACCCAGACCGAGCGCCGGCGGCCGTCGGCGTCACCCTCCTCCTCCGCTCGGAGCAGCTGCTCACGTCCGGGCAGCACCGCATTCAGCAGCTCGTCCTCCCAGTCCATCAGGGCTCCGTGCAGCCGCACCGTGTCCCGCATCGCCAGGATGTGCGCCGGAACCGACAGGCCGCCCGTCTCCTCCAGGCAGGCGATCCACTCCGGGAGCGGGGGGACGAAGCGCGGTCGCCGGGCCAGGTGGTGCTGCTCCACCGCCTCGAGCACCATGTCCACGGCCTCGATCCCGCGCCTGGCCTGCCGCCGCCGGGCGGCGGTGACGGCGAGGCCGGCCACAGCGAAGCGAACGCCGGTCATGCCTCAACGTCCGCCATCGGTGGGGACCACCGCGATTCCGGCGCGATGCGCAACGGCGATCGCCTCGGTGCGGGATCCCACCTGGACCTTGGCCAGGATGTTGGACACGTGAAACTTCACGGTGCGCTCGCTGATGAACAGCCGTCCCGCGATGTCGCGATTGCGCAGCCCTGCCATCATCAGCCCGAGCACCTCGCGCTCACGCTGTCCCAGCTCGGCGAGGCGGCGCGCCGCCGGGTTCTCCGGCGCGGGGGCGCGGTGGTCGTGCAGCGGGAGGGCGCAGCTGAAGGTCGTGCCCCACTGCGGGTTGGAGTCCAGGGCGACCCGGCCGCGCAGCTCGCCCGCCAGCCGGCGGACATCGGCGAGCTCGCGCTCGCGGCGCTCGGCGCCATCCTCGAAGCCGAGGCCGTTGTCCGCCACGATGATGATCAGCGACTCGTCGGTCAGCCGCCAGAGCAGGCGACACTTGTCGGCTCCAGGGTGCCGGGTCGCGTTGAGCGCGGCGAGCCGCGTGATCAGACGCGCCGCATGGGCGACGGCGTACGGGACCTGAGCAGCCTCATCGGCCTCGATGTCCTCGACCAGCCGGACCCCTGCACTCTGCAGGGTCCCACGCACCTCCACCTCGACCTCGGCGAAGATGGCCCCGATCAACGCGTGACCTGAGGCGTCCCTGGCGTCGGCCTCGGCCTGCAGGTCGAGCAGCCCGCGCGAGGCCATGGCGATGGCCTTGGCGATCCCGGGCGGCGTCGCCTGTGCACCCGCCGCTCCGGTGGCGCCGCGCAGCGTGTGCAGCAGCGACGACAGCGTCGTCGCATGGCGGCTCCGGAGCTCCAGGCGAATCCGCTCGCGCTCCTGGCTCATCGCGTGGGAGAACTCGAGCGTGCGCGGCGGCGGATCGTCGTCGATGGCGCGTAGCCGCGCGGCGGCCCGTCTGACCACACGCATGGCGGCTTGCCCCTGGCCCGGTGTGGTACTCATGCGAGCCCTGTCGCCGACGATCAATGCAACGGTGATCTCGGGCGAGGTGACGACCCACCCGGTCACGTGCAGACCGCCCACCACGTCGGGCAGCTCCAGCCGCGACACCCCGCTCTCCACCGGCAGCCCGATCTCGACGAGATGCGTCCACTCGACGGAGGCCAACCGCTGGCGCGCGCCGTTCTGGGCTGCGATCTGCACCGGAAGGGTGGATGATCCCGGGGTCACCAGCACCAGCGCGGCGTGCGGGAGCACCGGCACCAGCGCCCTCCGTGCCTGCTCTGCGATCGCATCGAGAGGTGCTGTGGCCAGCTCGGCCAGCGCCTCGGTGTCCAGCCACCTGCCCGTCCCGGGGCCGTGCAGGACGTTCACCTCCCAGCTGCCGGATGGCGCCTTCGACGACATCGGGGTTGCGGTCATGGTGTTCTCCAGGTCGATATCTGATGCGGCGTCGCCGTTTGCTTCGGCCGCCGGCAGACCCGGCGGCTGGTATGAGGATGGGCGGCAGCGAGCCACGGCCACATCACGCGGCCGCGTAGCCTCCTGCGAAACGCGTCGGTCATTGCCGGCCACTCCGGCTGACGGAGTGGCTGGAAGTGCGTTCCATGCCTCGCGACGCGCGAGATCGAACGCGATTCGACCGGATGACCGGTTGGCGGCGCGCGGTCCGGTCCTCACGGCGCCGGCTCGCGCCGCAGCCCGTTACTCGCCGTCTGACGGTCCCGGTAGACGGTCCCCTGCAGCCTCGCTCGCGCCAGATGACCGGCGAGCTGCCGGCGGAAGAACGCGTTGGTGGAGTGCCGGGTCGAGGATACGAAGTAGCGCTCGTTGTTCCGGGCGACCATCGCCGAGAACGCCTCGGTCGCCGCGGACGCGATCGCGAAGTTGTCATAGTTGACGATCACGTGCACGCGACGCCCCAGCGCGGCGAAGCGCGCGTCGAGGAAGCCGGCGAGCTCCGCGACATCGGCGTCGGTGTCGAGGGTCAGGCCCTCGAAGTTCACGTAGGCGACGTTCTCGCCGGGGTCATAGCGGACACGGTCCTCGAGCGCGGTCGGCGTCGCCCGGCGAAGCTCCATCGGACCCTCCCGGAAGATTCGGGAGTCCATCTCGCGCAGGCCGGGCGCGATCTCGGGCCTGAACGCCATCTGCTGCAGCACGTCGCGCTCGACGTCGAGGCCTGGAGCGATCTCGATCAGCTCCAGCCCGGCGTCGGTGAGCCGGAACACGGCGCGCTCGGTGATGTAGAGCACGCTCTGGCACTGGGCGCGCGCATAGGGTCCGCTGAAGGTCACCTGCGTGACCCGATCAATGAACTTCAACGCCCGGGATTCCTGCACGATCCGAAGCCGTCCGTGCTCGACGGCGACCTTGGCGCGGGCCGCGAACGTCCCCAGGAAGTACAGTGCGCGCGCGTTCTGCGTGATGTTGATGAAGCCGCCCGCCCCGGCGAGGCGGTCGCCGAAGCGACTCACGTTGACGTTGCCCTCGGCGTCGACCTCCGCAGCGCCCAGGAACGCCTGATCGAGCCCGCCACCGTCGTAGAAGTCGAACTGATGGGCCTGGTCGATCACCGCCTGGGCGTTGGCCACCGCGCCGAAGCTCAATCCCCCGGCGGGGATACCACCGATGCCGCCGGGCTCGACCGTCAGCGTGATGGAGTCGAGGATGCCCTCCTCGTGGGCCACCGACGCGACGCCCTCGGGGATCCCGATGCCGAGGTTGACGACCGAGTTCATCCGCAGCGCCATCGCCGCCCGGCGCGCGATCACCTTTCGCGGGGTCAACGGCAGCGGCGCCAGCCCCGACTCGGGCAGGGTGATCTCGCCGGCGTATGCCGGGTTGTACTCCTCTGCAAACGTCTGCGGGTGGTGGTGGGGCGGCGCGACGACGACGGCGTCGACGAGCACACCGGGCAGCACGACGTGGTGCGGGCGACCGGTGTGTCGCGCGGTCACCCGCTCCACCTGCGCGATGACCACGCCGTCCGAGTTCCTGGCGGCCTGGGCCATCGACAGCGTGTCCAGCGTGAGCGCCTCCCGCTCCATCGTGATGTTGCCCTCGGGGTCGGCGGTGGTCCCGCGCACCAGGGCGACGTCGATCGGGAACGCCGGGTAGAACAGGAACTCGTCGTCGCCGATGCTGATCCGCTTCACCACCTCACGCGTGGCGCGGGCGTTGACCCGCCCACCCTCCACGCGGGGATCGACGAAGGTGTGCAGACCGACCTTGGTCACCAGGCCGGGCCGTCCTGCCGCGATCTCTCGGAACAGATGCGACATCACCCCCTGCGGCAGGCAGTAGGCCTCCAGCAGCTCCGCACGCGCCATTGCCCCCAGCTTCGGAACCAGTCCCCAGTGGCCGCCGATGACGCGCACCGGCATGCCCTCGTGGGCGAAGTGGTTGAGCCCCCGCTCGTGACCGTCGCCCTGGCCCGCCGCATAGGCCAGGGTGAGCCCCCGCGGCGAGCCGGTGGCCAGGAAGCGCTTCTCGAGCGCCACCGCGAGGGCCTCGGGGAAGCCGATGCCGACGAAGCCGCTGGTGGCGATGGTGTCGCCGTCGACGACGATCCGCGCGGCATCGGCGGCGGAGATGACCTTGTCGCGCCGCATCTCCGCTATCCCGCGCCGTGCACGGCGCCGGACGGATCGACCGGGACGGACACAGGTGGGACGGTCACCTGCATTCCAGGGTCCATGACCTTTCCGTTGATGACGGTCGGGCCGAGGCCCACCGTGATCGGCCCCACCCTGGGGGCGACGAACGTCATCGCCGGGGCGGTGGACCCGGGCGGCTCGGGTGCCGTCTCCGCGCTCGCGCCGGCGGCACCGCCGGCGATGGCGAGCAGGCCGGTGGTTGCCGCCACCGCGGTCCGGAGGCGCCTTCGGCTGAAGCTCATGGTGTGCCCTCTGCTGCGGTGGTGGGAGACTCAGCCGGCGGCGACGTTGCCCGCGGACACGACCGCGGTGCCGACCTGCGCCGGTCCGATGATGGTGGGGCCGATCACCGCGGCCACCTGTCCGAGGCTGGGGCCGATGAACACGAGCCCGCCGCCCTGACAGACCTTGTTCTCGGTCCCGGCGGTCGCGCCCTGCCCCTCCGCGCTGTGATTGCTGCAGGCGTCGGGACCA
>DASXNK010000146.1 GCA_036495095.1 Candidatus Dormiibacterota bacterium
GTCGGCCCAGACGCTGAGAGCACCGATGTAATTTCCGATGGTCAAGCTCCCAGTCGCGGTGATCCCCGACAAGACCCGTGGTTTACCCTGTGCCGCACTGCCTGCCATTCTTATCCCTCTGTCGCACGACGCCAGCACTGCGGGGTCGGGCTCCTGGTCCACTCTCGGGAAGCGACTCGCGTCGGCGAACTCGGGCACCTTCAGGGCGCCTCCGGCCGGATCCGCCAAGCCTCTCCCTCCTTGACTTGTCTACCTCCTACGGGCCGGCTATGATACGGGATCGTCTCGTCTCATCCTAGGGGAGGAACCATTGGGTCGCCCTCTTCGCCAGGAGCGCCACGCCGACGCCCTCGACCCGCCGGCGGGTCGGCCGCCGGGCCGGCCACGCAGCGCTGACGATGAGGTCATCGCCGGGGCCGTGGTCCAGGCCCTGGTGGAGCGCGGCTATGACGGGATGACCGTCGATCACGTCGCCCGGCTCGCCGGGGTGGGTCGGGCCACGCTGTACCGGCGCTGGCCGACGAAGACGGCCATGGTGATCGACGCCCTGGGACGGGGTCGTTTCCCGACCCTGGAAGACCCCGACAGCGGCGACCCCCGGGCCGACTTCGAAAGCCTGCTGCACATGCTGCAGGCGACGATCGCACGGGAGCACCACGTCATCCGGGCCCTCCAGCTCGAGGCCGCCCGTCACCCCGACATCGGCATCGCGTTGCGCCGCGATCTCATCCCCCAGCGGAAGGAAGTGCTCATCGGCGTCCTGCGACGGGCTGCCACCGCCGGACTGCTCCGAGCACCGTCCGACCTCGAGCTCCAGGCCCGGGTGGGACCCGCCCTCCTCTGGGAGCACTTCGCTCTGTCGCCCAACGAGGCCGACCCGGAGCTTCCCCGGCGCATCACCGATCTCGTCTTTGCCGATCGCCCCCAACCCAGAAGGAGCACACGATGACTCTCCTCCCTGAGAATTTCGACCTCCACAACGTGGACTTCGATGCCCTGTACCAGGGCGGGCAGTTGCTCGAAGGCGTCGACCTCCCCAGTATTCCCTGGGACATCGGCGCGGCTCAGCCGGTCGTCATCGAAGCCGAGCGAGCCGGGCGCTTCCGCGGTGCAGTTGTCGACGTCGGCTGTGGCCTCGGCGACAACGCCATCTTCCTCGCCGGCCAGGGCCACCAGGTCACCGGCGTCGACGCTGCCGCCACCGCCCTCGAGCACGCCGGTCAGCGCGCCCGTGAGCGTGGCGTTGTCGTTGAGTTCACCGTGGCCGATGCCACCAGCCTGGCCGGTTTCGAAGGCCGCTTCGACAGCGCGCTCGACGCCGCCTGCTACCACTGCCTCGACGAGGAAGCCCGCCACGCCTACGCCGCCGCTCTCCACCGCGCCACCCGGCCCGACGCCCTGCTCACCCTCTTCTGTTTCCCCGCGGGCAGCACCGGCCTGGCCGCCGCGATGGGCGTCTCCGAAGACAACCTCCGCACGACCTGGGGCAACGCCGGGTGGGACATCACCGACCTGCGGCTGGCCAGCTATCACGTCAACGCCGCGGTCGGCGAGCTCGTCACCGCGTTCGGCCTCGAGTGCGAACCGGTGCCCGGCGAGCCCAGCCGCCTCCAGGCCCCCATCTGGGCGTTGCGGGCTCATCGTGTCTGACGCGATCTCCTTGAAATCTCTCAGGCGGCATTGGCACGACATCGGTCTGTTTTCAGCGGTGGTCGCCGCGGTCTACGTGATCGCTGCTTGGAATGACCTTGGGATTGTACAAAGGCTGCTTCTTCTCAACTTCATCGTCGTCCTTCTCCATCAATTTGAAGAATACAGCTGGCCAGGTGGATTTCCAGCGGTCGCGAATATGGTCATGATGCCAAGTGCCAGCCCAGACCGCTATCCGCTGAACCAGTACTCGTCCATGGCGGCCAACCTTGTTTTTGCATATGGGTTCTACCTGGTTCCGGTCTTCTTCCCCGACGTGATCTGGCTGGGTCTAGCCCCTGTCCTGGTTGGCGCAGTTCTTCAGGTCATCGGTCACGCCATCTACGTGAACATCAAGCTTCGAACTCTCTACAGCCCTGGCGTTGCCACCGCGGTTCTTGGCCACCTCCCGATCGGTGTGATCTACATTCATCACATTCTGGCCAATAGCATGGTGAACTGGTGGGACTGGTTGCTTGCAGTGGTGTACCTGGTTGTCTTCGGGTTCCTCAACTTCTTCATGATGGAACTGAAATGGCTCGGTGACAGGAATTCACCGTACCCCTTCGGCCAGGACGAAATGGAGCGCGGCGGCATCGCGAAGAGACTTGAGCGTGTCAGAGAGAGGCAACTCGAGCTTGCCAGGCGATAAGGAGAGCTCGGGTGTGCGACATGGTGCCGAGTCGGCGGCCCGACCGACGGGGTAGGGAGGTCAGTCGCCCCATGTCATGGGTGAGGAGGTTCTACCGATGCGTCTCACGCGTCACGTCCCACCGCTTCTGCTCATCACCGCCTGCGTCGCCGCGTGCGGTGGGTCCTCGCCGGCCGCGGGCCAGCGGCCGCCGGCAACCGGTTCCACCGTCACCGTCGACATCCCCGGCGCCGACCGGTTCACCCCGCCCGTCGTCGAGGTGGTGAAGGGCAGCCGTGTGACCTTCACCAACCACGACGGCGATCCGCACACCGCCACCAGCGTCCCTGGGGATCCGACATCCTTCGCGCTCACGCTGCCGCCGGGCGCAAGCGCCTCGGTGGTTGTAGACAGGACCGGCGTCTACCGGTACTTCTGCGCGCTGCACGCGCGCTACGACCCGTCCACCGGCCAGATCGCCGCACTGCCCATCGCCGACCATCCCGCCGAGCCGATGGCAGGCACGTTCGTGGTCACGCCCGGCCCGTGACCACGCCGACGGTGCGGCAGCGCCCCGCGGTCGCCGGTGGCGGCGCCTGCCCCGGAGTGCCGCGCAACGGTGCGCCTGGTGCGGGAACACCGACCCCGGCATGGTGGCCACCCCCAGCACGACGCCGACCGCGAGCGCGCCGCGCACCGTCGCGCGTGCAGAGCCGAACTCACGTCCCGGGAGTGGTGGAACCGTCAGGCCGGCTCTCGAGCCCGCCCATGACCCGCACCAGACCGGGAAGATCATCGGTGAACACACCGTCGGCTCCCTGCGCCAGTACCCGCCGCGTCGCCCCCTCTGTGCGTGCACCCCAGGCGAAGAAGAGAACCCCGGCGGCATGTGCAGCGCCGACTCGTTGGCGCGTGACCTGCCGTTGGTGGAGGTTGAGCGCGGCGACGCCGGCCGCACGGAGGCGGGCGCAGAGCTGATCGAGGCTGCGTCCCGGCCAGATCATGGTGGGGTGGACCAGGTGGACCTCGGGCCAACTGGCACGCCACGCAGCCATGGCCTGCGCTCGAAACACCGTGAGCCACAGCCTGTCCGCGGCTCCATGCTCGCGCGCGACCTCCACCACCCGGGCGGCCGTCCGGGTGCCGCCGAGGTCAAGCGCCAGGTCGAAGTCCACGCCACAGCGCGCGTACAACTCGTCGAGGGCAAGCACGGAGTCCGCCAGCTCGGCCCGGGTCTTTGCGCCCACGCGGCGCGGTTCTCGCCACGGATGTGGGTGGTACATCACCGGGACACCGTCGCGTGTGAGCCAAACGTCTGACTCCAGCCCGCGGGCGCCGGCAGCCAGCGCCCGCTCGAAAGCCCTGGCCGTATTCCCCTCACGCCGATGTTCCGGCGCGCCGCGGTGCGCGAAGATCAGCGGCGGCATCGCTTCCATGGGCTGGACGGTATCCCTACTCCGTCGTCCTGCGCTTGAAGAAGTGGGCTGACGCCGGTGCGGCCACTGCCAGGATCATCGGGTGCTGCATCGGCCAGGCTTGGAGTAGGCCTCAATCTTTTATTTTGGTTTGCCCGAGAGGTCGTCGGTCGGCCTGGCAGCGTGGTCCACGATCGAATGGCCTGCTTCAGCGGTGAGGATCGCCAGACCTCACCCGAACATGGTGCCCTCCCCTGACGGGGCGGACGATCATGTCGCCGATGGGACGCCCGGGCGGGAGCATGAGGTAGAGGTTGCCCTCGGCGAGGACTCGCAGGTGGGCCAGCGCCGGACCCCGGTGACGGCCGGCGAGCTCGAGCGCGGTCTCGGCGGTTCGGAGAGAGGGGGGCTGGAGCCCAAGGTGGGAATCGAACCCACGACCTACGCCTTACCAAGACGTTGCTCTGCCCCTGAGCTACTTGGGCCTGACCCGGAGGGGGAATCGGAGGTGTGGGCAGGGGAGGATTCGAACCCCCGAAGGCATAGCCAGCTGATCTACAGTCAGCCCCGTTTGACCAACTTCGGTACCTGCCCAGGCGCGTCGCCGACCGGACCTGACGGCGGTCCGGGAGCAGCCGAGACTCTACCAGCCACGCTCGTCCCGCCTGTACGGGTCCGGTGACGGCGGCGGGCCGGCCCGGTCACACCGGCCGGCCCGCCCCCGGCTCAGCTCTTGGTGGCGGCGAAGGCCGCGGCGACCTCGTCGCAGAGATCGAGAAGCTGCTGGCCCACGGCGGGGTCGTTGGTCTTCTTGGCCTCGCCCGCCTTCTTGGTGGCCCGCCAGAAGAGGTCGTGGAGCTCCGGCACCTTGGCGAGGTGCTCCGGCTTGAAGTAGTCGGTCCAGAGCACCCAGAGGTGATGCTTGACCAGGTCGGCGCGCTCCTCCTTGATCAGGACGGCGCGCTGCTGGAAGACGGGGTCGCCGCTCCCCTGGAACTTCTCCATGCAGGCCTTCACCGACGAGGCCTCGATCCGGGCCTGGGCGGGGTCGTAGACCCCGCACGGCAGGTCGCAGTGGGCGTGGACCGCACCGGGCGCCGCAACGCGGTCTGCCAGCATCAACAGCCGGGACAGCAGGGACATCAGCTCACTCCTTCTGGGATCGGCCAGGCGCGACCGCCGGCCGGATGGCCGGAGCGGCCACGATAGTGCCATCGGGGGAACGTCCGGCGTGGCCACGAGTGCTCTACCCGGCCGGTCTCACCACCGAAACCGGGCCGCGGCGGTGGGGCGGCGCGTAGCGATAGACGGCGCGCCCGCGGAGCAGGCTGGGCGGCACCGCTCCGAACTCCACGCTGTCGGTGCTCGCCCCGGGGTTGTCGCCGAGCAGCACATATCCGCCGCCGGCCCGGAGCTGGCCGCCTCCGGGGAGGGGCGCCTCGCCGCCGGGGCGGGCCGCCACCCGCTTCACCAGCGTCCGCGAGGGCTCGCGGGGGTCGGCGACCGCCACCACCGCGCCCCGGGCCGCCGGAAGCCGGACCAGGAGCAGCCTGTCGCCGGGGCACAGCGCGGGGAGCATGCTCTCCCCGACCACCTCGACCCGGCGTGGCCGGAGCAGGCCCAGCCCGACGGCGGCGATCGCCGCCCCGGCGGAGGCGGCGGCGAGGAGGGTGCGGCGACTCGGCACCGGCCGATGGTGGACCCGTCCGCGGCCGCGCCGCAAGGCGAACCGGAGCCTCAGTGGCGCTCGTCGGCCTCCGCGATGCGCGCCGGGAGCGCACCGTCCCGGGACCGACCACCCAGCCGCTCATAGACCTCCAGGTCGCGCTCCATGCAGACCCGCAGCCGGCGCTGGAACTCGGGGTCGGCACGGCGGGCGTCGAGGTGCGCGGCGATCGCAGCCCGGATCTCGTCTGCCACGGTGAGGCCCTCGACCTCGGCGACGATCTGCAGCTCGGCGGCCTGACGCTCGTCAAGTCGAAGCGGGTAGGTCTTCATCCCCAGTCCATCGTCGCGGGCGCGCTGACCGTACGGTACACACCCGGAAGACACCGGCCAGCCGCCGTGCATTGCACGGATGGGGTGCGCCGGATGCGTTGCCACGACTGGGAATTTCGCACCAGTATCAGGTGCCCGGCGACGTAGACTGGCCCCCGCGAGGATGGCCGATCGGATCGCACACACCGCCGGGACCGCCGTTGCGTGGATTCTCATCCTCGGCGTGGTCGCGAAGCTGGCGCCCGAGGCCATCAGGGAGGCGAACGAGGTGGCGTCCGAGTACGCCGGCTCGCTGCGCAACCGCTTCCACCGCAGCGCCCCCAGCGCCGACGATCTCGCCCGCCAGGTGCGTGAGCTGGCACCGGTCAGCCGAACCTGGTGACGCCCCCGGCAGCGGCCGGGGGCGCCCGGTTTGGGGGGAGGGGGTCACGACGAGGAGCCGCGGCGTCGAGGCGGGCGGGGGAGCCACCCGCACCGGGCCTCGAGGCGGGGACGGAGGGGTCCCGGCGTCCGCCGCCGCGGCTCGCCCCCACTGTGCCAAGGGCACCACACCGAGGGGGTGGTCCGGGAGGTGGGGGATGGCAGGGAAGCGGTGAAGGCCGGGGATGTCCACAGCCCTGTCCACAGACTGTCCACAGGACCGCTCCGGTGAGGGTGCCGGCGAGCGCTCGCTGAAGCGGCCGGCCGCCGCCCGGTACCGCCGCCGCCGCCAGCTCCGCAGCTGGGCGGCGCCGAAGTCCATGGCTGGTCTACGGTCTCCGCCGCCGCGCCTGCGCCGCATCCGCAACGTGGCAGAGAACGCCCCCGAGCTCGGTCCGCGAGCCGATGCCGAGCTTGGTGAACACCTTGCCGAGGTGGTACTCGACGGTGCGCGGGCTCAGGAAGAGGCGGGTGCCGATCTGCTGGTTGGAGAGCCCCTCGTCGGCGAGGCGGGCGATGTACGCCTCCTGCGCGGTGAGGCGACCCGGGATCTCGTCCCTCGGTCGGGGTGCGCGCTCGCCGGTGCCGACCAGCTCGCGTTCGGCACGGCTCGCGAAGGCCTCCGCGCCCATCGACACGAACATCTCGTGGGCGGTCCGCAGCTGCTCGCGGGCGTCGACCCGCCGTCCCTCGCCGCGCAGCCACTCGCCGTAGAGGAGATGGGCGCGCGCCAGGTGCGGCCGGGCGCGGGTGCGGCTCAGCCGGTCGAGCGCCTCACGGAAGAGGTTCTCCGCGTCCCCGGCCTCGGTCACGAGCGCGAGGGAGCAGGCGCTCAGTCCCAGCGCCAGCTCGGTCCCGCTGGACCTCGCGAGCTTGGAGAGCCTGAGTGCGGAGGGGCGCGCGAGCTCGAGCTGACCGACGCGCGCTGCCGCCTCGACGAGCTCGGGGATGGCCCAGCCCATGGTCGGGCCCGTCACCCGCGCGCGCTGTGCGGCCGCAAGCGCCGTGGCATGGTTCCCCAGGCCGTTGTGGAGGATCGCGGTCGAGTACTCGATGATGGCGATCGCCACCCCCTCTCCCCGAGCGTCGGCGTCCTCGAGCATCTCGTCGGCGAGCCGGACGTAGTCCGATTCGAGGCCGCGCCAGCCCGCGAGGTAGACCTCGTGCGAGGAGATGGGCGCACTCCCGGTCGCGGTGGTGATCGACCTCCCCTCCTCGATCAGCGCCGCCGCCCCGGCGAGGTCGCCGCTCATCACGGTCGCGCCGGCCAGGTTGGTGAGCGCGAGCGGGAGCAGGGTCAGCGCGCCGGTGTCGCGGGCGAACTGCACCCCGCGGGTGGCGAGGGCGAGCGCGGTGTCCAGGTCGAACAGATCCCATGCGGTGCGCACCGCGGGCTGGAGCCGGCGGAGATCGTCGCCGTGGAGAAATGCGTCGAGCGCCTGCTTCAGCTTGGGCACCGCCGCGGAGTACCCCTCCGTCCAGATCGCCGCGAGGCCGTCGAGCAGCAGATCGTTCGGATGCGGCGGCTGCGGCGCCGGCGGGGCCGCGCGGGCCGCCTCCGCCACCTCGATCACCGCCGACCCGCTGGTGGGCGAGCTGGCGAACATCGCCGCGTCGAACGCCTCGAGGTAGCTCTCCCGTGCCAGCCGGACGTCGAGCGGCTCGAGCCGCCGCGCCGCCCTGAGGAGCAGAGGAGGCGCGTCGCGGCCACGCCCGGTGACGAAGGCGATCCGAGCCCGCATCCGCTCGAGCCGGGCGCGTCCCAGCTCGTCGAGGAGCTCCTCGTCGGCGGCGTCGAGGAGCCCCGACGCGGCGGCGGCCGATCCCGCGTCCAGGTTCGCCTGGGCCGCGGTGAGCAGGCGCTCGGCCCGGCGGCCGGGGTCGGGTGTGAGCGCGGCAGCCCGGTCGAGGAGGGTGGCCGCCGCCGCCAGGTTTCCTCGATCCTGGGCACGGTCCGCCGCGCGCTCGAGCTGGTCCGCCAGCGCCTCGTCCGGGCCGGGCGCGGCCTGGGCGAGGTGCCACGCCCGGCGCTCGGGATCCAGATCGGGGTCGATGGCGCCGGCGAGGGCCCCGTGGACGGCGCGACGCTGATCCGGCGACGCCGCCCCATACACGGCGGAACGCACCAGGGGATGGCGAAAGGTGATCCGGGTGCCCACCTGCAGAAGACCGTCGGCCTGTGCGGGGGACACCGCGTCGACGCCGATGCCGAGTCGCCCCGCCGCCCGCCACAGCAGCTGCGCCTCGCCGGTCGGCTCGACCGCCGCCACGAGCAGCAGCAGCCGGGTCTCGGCGGGCAGCCGCTCGACGCGTCGCACGAAGCTCTCCTCGATCCGGTGGGGGACCGGGGGTGTGCCCGGCACCCCGAACCCGGCGGCCAGCTCCGCCGGCTCCACCCCCCGGGGCAGCTCGAGCAGGGCGAGCGGGTTCCCCCGGGTCTCGGCGACGATCCGGTCGCACACCCGCGCGTCGACCCCGCCCGGGGTGACCGACTCGAGCAGCTCGCGGGCGTACCGGTCGGGCAGCCCCTCGATGAGCAGCTCGGGGAGACCCTCGAAGTCCCGCGTCGCGCAGGGCTCGCGGATGGCGAAGAGCATGGCGACCGACTCGGCGTGGAGGCGGCGCGCGGCGATCGCCAGCACGTGGGCCGACTCCCGGTCGACCCAGTGGGCATCCTCGACGACGCACAGCAGTGGCTGCTCCTCGGCGACGTCCGCCAGCAGGCTGAGCACGGCGAGCCCGACGAGAAAGCGGTCCGGTGCTCCGCCCTCGGTCAGGCCGAAGGCGGAGCCCAGAGCATCACGCTGTGGCCCGGGCAGACGGTCGAGCCGGCTGAGCATCTCCGGCCCGCAGAGCCGGTGCAGACCGGCGAACGCGAACTCCATCTCGGACTCGACGCCGGTGACCCTGGCGACGCGACAGCCCGACGCCGCCGCGGCGGCATAGTCGAGGAGCGCGGTCTTGCCGATCCCGGCCTCGCCGCGGAGCACCAGCACACCGCTGCGGCCCTCATGGACGGCCCCGAGCAGCCGGTCGAGAGCGTCGCACTCCCTGCGGCGGTCGAAAAGTCGCCTCCGGTCCATCCGCCCAGTGCTCACCATTGCTGGGGCCGAATCCTATCCCGCCGGAGCCGGCGCGGGGATTCGAACCCCGGACCTGCTGTTTACAAAACAGTTGCTCTGCCACTGAGCTACGCCGGCTGGCGAGTTCGATTCCGGGCCACGGCGGCGGCGTGAGAGTACACCCGCAGGGTGGTGCTCCCCGCCGGACCGCCGGCAGCTAGCCGGCGGGCCCCGGGCGGCCGTCGGTGCTCTCCTCGAGCAGCAGGCTGAGCGAGATGCGCTTGCGCGGCACGTCGACGTCGACCACCCTCACCGTCACCACGTCGCCGGACTTCACCACCGCGCGGGGGTCGCGGACGAACGTCCTCGACATCGCCGAGATGTGCACCAGTCCGTCCTGGTGCACGCCGACGTCGACGAAGGCGCCGAAGGCGGCGACGTTGGTGACGACGCCCTCCAGCAGCATGCCGGCGTCCAGGTCCTCCAGCCGGTCCACACCCTCCCGGAAGGTCGCGGTCACGAAGCCCGGGCGCGGATCGCGTCCCGGCTTCTCCAGCTCCTCGAGGATGTCGGTGACCGTCGGCAGGCCGAAGGTGGCGTCGACGAAGTCCTTCGGGTCGAGGGCGCGCAGCGCCGCGCGGTCGCCGATCAGCGACGCGATGCCGCGATTGGTCGCCGCGAGGACACGGCGCACCACCGGGTACGCCTCGGGGTGCACGCTCGAGGCGTCGAGTGGATCGTCGCCGCCGCGGATGCGCAGAAAGCCGGCGCACTGCTCGAACGCCTTCGGGCCAAGCCGGGAGACCTTCCTGAGCGCGGTGCGCGAGCGGAACGGGCCGCTGGCGCCGCGGTGGGCCACGATGTTCTCGGCCAGGCCCTCACCGATGCCGGACACGTGCCGCAGCAGCGGCGCCGAGGCGGTGTTGACGTCGACGCCGACGGCGTTCACGCAGTCCTCCACCACCGCGTCGAGGGAGCGCGACAGCCTGCCCTCGGCGAGGTCGTGCTGGTACTGACCGACGCCGATCGACCGGGGATCGATCTTGACCAGCTCCGCCAGCGGATCCTGCAGCCGGCGGGCGATCGACACCGCCCCGCGCAACGACACGTCGAGCTCGGGGAGCTCCTGCGAGGCGTACGCCGACGCGGAGTACACCGACGCGCCCGCCTCCGACACCACGATCCGGGTGAGCCGCAGCTCCGGATGCAGCCTGATCACGTCGGCCGCGAGCCGGTCGGTCTCACGCGACGCGGTGCCGTTGCCGATGGCGATCAGCTCGACGCGGTGGAGGCGCGCGAGCCGGACGAGCACGGCGACCGCCTCGTCCCACCGCCGCCGGGGCTCGTGCGGATGGATGGTCTCGGTCGCCACCACCCCGCCGGTGGCGTCGACCACCGCGACCTTCACACCGGTGCGGAACCCGGGATCGAGACCCATGGTCGGCCGGCTGCCGGCGGGCGCGGCCAGCAACAGGTCGCGGAGGTTGGCGGCGAACACCCGCACCGCCTCGTCCTCCGCCGCCTCCCGGAGGCGCTGGCGCAGGTCGTTGCCGAGGTGGACGAGGATGCGGGAGCGCCAGGCCAGGTGCACCGTGTCCAGCAGCCAGCGGTCGGCGGGCCGGCCCCGATCGGAGATCCCGAAGCGCTGCGCCACCTGCACCTCGTAGCCGCTCGGCCGCCCCGGTGGCGGCGCCGGCGTCCGCAGCCCCTCCGGCTCGAGGCTCAGCTCGAGGACCTCCTCCTTCTCGCCCCGGAACATCGCCAGGACCCGGTGCGAGGGCAGGGAGGTGAAGGGCTCGCCGAAGTCGAAGTAGTCGGCGAACTTGGCGCCCACCTCCCGCTTCCCGGCCCGCACCCGCGACACCAGGCGGCCCCGGGACCACATCTGCTCGCGCAGCGGCCCGATCAGGTCGGCGTCCTCGGCGAAGCGCTCGACCAGGATCGAGCGGGCGCCCTCGAGGGCGGCGGCGGCGTCGGCCACGCCCTTCCCGGGGTCGACGAACGCCGCCGCCGCCAGGTCGGGACGCCGCACCGGATCGGCGAGCAGCCGGTCGGCGAGCGGCTCGAGCCCCGCCTCCCGGGCGATCTGCGCCCTGGTGCGGCGCTTCGGCTTGAAGGGCAGGTAGATGTCCTCGAGCCGGGCCTTCGACTCCGCCGCCTGGATCCGAGCCTCCAGGGCCGGGTCGAGCCTGCCCTGGGCACGGATCGACTCGAGGACCGCGCTGCGTCGCTCCTCCAGGTCGCGCAGGTAGCGCACCCGGTCCTCGAGCGTCCGCAGCTGGGCGTCGTCGAGGGTCCCGGTCGCCTCCTTCCGGTAGCGGGCGATGAACGGGACCGTGGCCCCTCCGTCGATCAGCTCGACGGCGGCGGCGACCTGCCGCTCGCGCACGCCGAGCTCCTCGGCGATCCTCCGGTGGAGCGAGGTCGTGGCGGCCATCACGCGCATGCTGCTCCACCGGCGAGCGCCGATGTGCGGGAGGATGGGTTGACACCGCCGGGACCCGACATCGTGGAGGGAGGAGGCATCGAGGACGCAGGCACTCAGGACGAATGAGCGTCATCTTTCACGGCGAGCAGTTCGCGGGCTACCGGATCATCGAGCTGATCGGCTGGAGCGGGCTGGCCACCGTCTATCACGCCCACGACCCCGTCCACGGTCGCGCCGTGGCCCTCAAGATCCTCGATCGGCGCCCGGACGAGCTCTCCTGGCAGAGACTCGTCCGCGAGTCGGCGACCGCCGCCGGCCTCCACCACCCCCACATCGTCCCCGTCCACGAGACCGGTGAGGCGGAGGGCCGCCGCTTCATCGCGATGCGGTACGTGCCCGGCGGCGACCTCGAAGCCCTGCTCGCCGGCGGCCGGCAGCTCGATACCGACCGGGTCGTGGCCCTGCTGACCGAGGTGGCCGGCGCCCTCGACGCCGCCCACACCCGCGGCCTGGTCCACGGCGACGTCAGGCCCGCCAACATCCTCGTCGAGACCGCCGGCGGCACCGAGCACGCCCAGCTCGCCGGCTTCGGTGGCGTCTGGATCCAGGACGCGGGGGCGACCTCGACCGAGTACCTGGCCCCCGAGCAGATCGGCGGCGGCGCCGTCGACGCCCGCACCGACGTGTACGCGCTCGGCGCCGTCCTGCACCGCTGCCTCGCCGCCCCGGCTCCGTTCTCGGCCGGCCTCGACGAGGTGGTCGGGCGTGCCCTGGCCCCGCGGACCGAGGACCGCTATCCCACCGCCGGCGCCCTCCTCGCCGCCGTGGGCCAGGCGCTCGGCGACCCCGCCTACCGCGACACCGTGGCCACGACCCTCCGGGAGGCGGCGGCTCACCCGCGCCGGCCGCGGCCACGGACGCCCCTGCTGGTGGCCGCGCTCGCCGCCATCGTCCTGGGCGCCGCGGGGGGTCTCGCCCTCAGCCTCCACGGCCACGACGCCACCGTTCCCGCGGCGGCCGGCACCCCGGGGGTGGCCGCCGTCGCCCCCGCGCCGTCCCCGGCGCCCTCCACCCTGCCTGGGTCCACCGCCACGGCCGTCCCGACCCCCTCCCCCAGCCCCGACGCCACCGCGGCCGGCCCGCCGGCCGGCCCGGCACCGGCTCCGCCCCAGGTCCCCGTCGCCGCGGTGAGCACGGCCGCCGCGAGTGGCGGCCTCTTCCGCGAGACCGTGAGCAACACCGGCCAGACCGTGGTCGTCGCCGGCGCGAGCAGCCTCTCCAGCACCGCCGCGTTCACGATCGTCAGCGACGGCTGCGCCGGCGCCCACCTCCCGCCCGGCGCCGGCTGCGTGATCACGGTTCGCTTCCAGCCGCACGGCCCCGGCGACTACACCACCGTCCTCAGCGTCCCGATCACCGGCGCCCAGCCGGTCACGTTCACCCTGCGCGGGCACCGGGCGTGAACCCCTGGGGCACCGAACATCCGTCCGTCGAGCTTCACCCGTCTGCAACTCCACACGCTCGGACAGCAGCGGCAACAACTGGACGGCGTTGTGGTACAGGCTGTGAATATGCCTTTCCCACAAGGGTTTTCTCGGTGCCGTAGCCGTCACCTGCGTCATTTACTGAGAGCTGAACTTGCCGTCGGGACGGCACCCGGGGTACGCTACCCGTCCGCTCGCTGGAACCTGGGGGGCAGGGACCGAGGCTGGCGAGTCTGAAAGGGGTTCGTCCATGAGGAGGACGAGCGGGGAGGGCAGCGACCGCGCACCGGTCGGGATCGAGGCCGGAGCCAGTGCCGGCCGGGGCATCCTCGGCGGGTGGGGCGGCCGGCTGACCATCTGCGCGTTCATGGTGAGCGCCGGCCTGGTGGCCGGGGTGACGCTGCACAGCTGGCAGCCGGAGTTCGCCCGCTCGCCCTACTACAGCCTGCCCTACAGTGCCGCGACCGCCCCTCCCGCCGGCGACTCCCGGCCGCTGCCCGACGCCGTGCCCGTGCCGCTCGCCCAGCCGCAGCCGCCCCCGGCACCGGCGCCCCCTCCGCCCACCGCCTCCGATTCCTCGCCGCCGGTGACCGGAAGCGTCGATCGCGGCGGCAGCGCCCATCGCGCCGGGCAGCCGGTGCAGCCGATGAACCGGCCGGCGCAGATCCTCGGGCTCACCCCCGGGTCGGTGGCCTTCGACCCCCAGCCGGTGGGCAGCTCGGCGGCGGCGCGCACCGTGACCGTGGCCAGCACCGGCAGCGCGCCGCTGCGGGTCAGGGGCGTGTCCCTCGCGGGCGGCAACGCCAGCGCCTTCGTGGTGGTCGCCGACAAGTGCTCGGGGGTCACCCTGGCGCCCGGCGCCTCGTGCCCGGTGTCGGTCAGCTTCGCCCCCGACGCCGACGGCAGCCGCAGCGCCACCCTGACCATCGACGGCGACGGCGCCGGCCCGGCCAGCAGCGCCCTGACCGGGGTGGCGACCGACGCCCCGATCACCGCCACCGGGCTGCCCGTCGACTGCGGGCAGACCACGGCCACCCGCTGTGCGGTGAACGCGATGTACCAGCAGCTGCTCGGCCGCCCCGTGGACGACCCGGCGCTGCAGGGCTACGCCGGCCAGCTCGACGCCGGGCAGACCACCCGGCAGAACGTGGCCGTGGCCGTCCAGAACAGCGACGAGTGGCGCACCCGCACCATCACCCTGCTCTTCAAGGCGCTGCTGGGACGGGCCCCCGACCCCGGCAGCCTCGGCTACTTCGTGCCCCAGCTGCGCTCCAACACCCTCGAGCAGGTCACCGCCAACATCGCCGCCTCGCAGGAGTACTACGCCCGCGCCGGCGGCAGCAACGACGGGTTCGTCTCCGCCCTCTACCACGACCTCCTGCACCACGCCGCCGATCCCACCGGGAAGGCCGGATGGATGGACCAGCTCAACCGCGGCGCCACCCGGGCCTCGGTGGCGGGGAGCATCCGCCGCTCCGCCGAGGCGCAGGGACTGGTCGTGCAGGCCGCCACCAAGCTGCTGCTCGGCCGCGCCGCGACCGGGCCCGAGCAGACCAACCTGGCCAACGCCATGGTCAACGGGCTCAGCTTCCAGGCGATGCAGGGCTCGCTGATCCAGACCGACGAGTACCTCGCGCAGGTGGCCCCGCTGGCGCTGACCGACGTCGCGGTGGCGAGCTTCATCGACGGCGATCCCAAGGGCACCGCCAGCCAGTTCACCGTCACCGTCGACTGGGGCGACGGCTCCCAGCCGAGCGCGGCGGTGGTGAAGAAGGGCAAAAGCGGCTTCACCGTGACCGGCTCCCACACCTACGCGGCGCACCGGTCCTGGACGGTCACCGTCCACATCGCCGACTCCGGCGGCTCGCAGGCGCAGACCACCAGCACCGTGGTGGTCTGAGCGCCCCACCCCCGCCCGCACAGGCGCCGCCGGCCGGCGGCCCGGCGGCCACCTCCGGAGACGCCCGTGCTGGGGAATGGGTGAATCGCCTGCATGCGTCCCCACCGAGGGGTCCGCGACCGTCTACTCGTCCATACGTTCGGGAGGCGGCGAAACCTCCGCGACCGGAGGGTCGGGCGGCAGCCCGCGGCGCATCCGCTCGAGGGCGGCGCGCACCCCGGGGTCGAGACGGTCCTCGAGGCGGCGGGCGAAGGCGGCCTGCTCGCGTCCCCGAGCGGCGTCGCGGCCGAGCTCGCTCAGCGCCCCCTTCACCTCGGTCTCCAGGCTCCGCGCGTCCATCGTCGCCACCCCCATGGCACGCACCATGTCGCGCTGGAGGCGGTCGGAGGTGGCCACCGTCACCTCGCCGGCGCGGCCCGCCTGCGCGGCCCTGTAGGCGAGCCGCTCGATGACGTGGTCGGCGCTCCCGGAGGCGCCGCCGAAGCGGATCGTCACCCCGTCGACCACCTCGGCGGGGCTGGCGACCGCCGCCCGGGGGCCGTCGAAGACCACGGTGACCCGCACCGCCCGCACCGCGCCGTACTCGGCGAGCGCGACCACCAGCAGCCGTCGCGACTCCTCGAGGCCGGAGCGCAGCAGCGCCGACTTCAGCTCGGGCCACGCGTGGATGACGTTGTAGCCGTCGACGATGAGCAGGCGCATCGCCGCTCATCCTGCCCCGAAGTCGCGCTGGCGTGCGGCCTCGTAGAGCAGGATGGCGCCGGCGGCGGCGGCGTTCAGCGACGCCACCCGGCCGAGCATCGGCAGCGACACCAGCGCGTCGCAGCGCCTGCGGGTGAGCGGCCGCAGCCCCTCCCCCTCGGCGCCGACCACCAGCGCCACCGGCGAGGTGTAGTCGAAGCGGTCGTAGCGCATGTCGGCGCCGGCGTCGAGGCCGACGCACCAGTAGCCGGCCTCGCGGAGCCGGGTGAGGGCGGAGGCGAGGTTGGTCACCACCGCGATGTCGAGGTGCTCGACCGCCCCCGCCGACGCCTTCGCCGCCGCCGGGGTGATTCCCGCCGCCCGGTCGCGAGTCAGCACCAGGCCGGACGCGCCGGCGGCGTCGCAGGAGCGGGCGAGGGCGCCGAGGTTCTGCGGGTCCTGGATGCCGTCGAGCACGAGCAGCAGGCCCGGGGCCCGCACCCGCCCGAGCAGCTCATCGAGGCTCAGCGGCGGCCGCGCGTGGAAGTAGCCGGCGATGCCCTGGTGGTGCTCGGTGTGGGCGATGTCGTCGAGGCGGCGGCGCGAGGTCTCCTCGACGGGGATGCCGCGCTCGGCGGCGCCCTCGAGGATCTCGCGCAGCCGCGGCTCGTTGCGCACTCCGGCGGCGAGCACCAGCTTGCGCGCCGGCCGCCCGGCGCGGAGCGCCTCGAGCACCGGGTTCTTGCCGTAGAGGATCTCCACCGCCGCTCCTCGAGGCGCCTACAGCCGCCGCCAGCGCTGTCCCTGCGGGGTGTCCTCGACTCCGACGCCGAGCGCGGCGAGCTGGTCGCGGAGCCCGTCGGACCGCGTCCAGTCGCGCTCGGCCCGGGCCTGGGCGCGGTCCTCGAGGAGGCCGCGCACCTCCGGGGTGAGCGCGGCCTCGCGCTCGCGATCGACCAGGGGGAGCACCCCGAGGATGTCGTCCACCCGCCCGACCAGGCCGAGCAGAGCGGTGCGGCCCGCAGCGTCGACCGCGCCGGCGTCGAGCATGGCGTTGGCGTCGCGGAGCGCGGTGAAGACCGCCCCCATCCCCTCGGGGAGGTTGAGGTCGTCGTCGAGCGCGGCGTCGAACTCGCGGACGGCGCGCTCGGCGAGGAGCACCGCGGGCCCGCCCTCACCCCGGCGCGGCGGCAGCGCGAGCAACCGGTCGCGGAAGGTGGCGAAGCGCTCCACCGCCTCGCTGCTCCCGTGCAGGGATTCGGCGGTGTAGTTCAGCTGCCTGCGGTAGTGGGCGGTGGCGCCGAGCAGGTAGCGCACCGCCGACGGCCGTGCCCCCTGCTCGATCAGGTCGCGGACGGTGTGGAAGTTGCCCAGCGACTTGGACATCTTCTCGCCCTCGACGCGGAGGTGCTCGTTGTGGCACCAGAGCCGCACGAAGGGCACGCCGGTCGCCGCCTCCGACTGGGCGATCTCGTTCTCGTGATGGGGGAAGATGTTGTCGACGCCGCCGCAGTGGATGTCGAAGCTCTCGCCGAGCAACGACATGCTCATCGCCGAGCATTCGATGTGCCAGCCGGGGCGGCCCCGTCCCAGCCGGGTCTCCCAGCCGATCTCGTCGGGGCCGACGTTCTTCCAGAGGGCGAAGTCGCGCACGTCCTCCTTGCCGTACTCGTCGGCGTCGACGCGGCCGCTGGCGCCGGCCACCAGCCCCTCGGCGCGCAGCCCGCTCAGCCGCCCGTAGCTCGGGAAGGCGGCGATCGAGAAGTAGATGCCGCCGTCGCTTCGGTAGGTGGCGCCGCGCTCGTCGAGGCGCTCGATCAGCTCCACCATCTGCTCCACGTACTCGGTGGCCCGCGGGTAGTGGTGAGCGCGGCGGATGCCGAGGCCGTCGAGGTCATCGTAGAAGGCCCGGATCCAGGGCTCGGTCTCCTCGTCGAGGGAGCTGCCGTGGGCGACGGCGTTGCGGATGATCTTGTCCTCGACGTCGGTGAGGTTCATCACGTGGGTGACCCGGGGGAAGCGCTGCTCGAGCACCCGGCGGAGCACGTCCTCGAAGAGGTAGGCGCGGAAGTTGCCGATGTGGGCCCGGGCGTAGACGGTCGGTCCGCAGGTGTAGAGGCGGACGTGGCCCTCCTCGAGGGGCTCGACCGGCTTCAGGTCACGGGTCATGGTGTCGTGGAGGCGGAGCACGGCGGGTCAGCTTATCCGCGTGAGCAGCACCACCGCGCTCGCGGCGATGCCCTCGCCGCGCCCGGTGAAGCCCATGCCGTCGGTGCTGGTCGCCGAGACCGCCACCGCGGAGGGCTCGACCCCGAGGGCGGCGGCGATCGCCCCGGTCATCGCGGCGGTGTGCGGGGAGAGCCGCGGCGCCTGCGCGACGGCGACGACCTGGGCCGAGCTCACCGCGAACCCGGCGTCGCGCGCCAGCGCCGCGACCTGGCGGAGCAGCTCGACCCCGGAGGCGCCCCGCCAGCGCTCGTCCGAGGAGGGGAAGTGGCGGCCGAGGTCACCGAGGCCGGCGGCGCCGAGGACGGCGTCGCAGAGGGCGTGGCTGACCGCGTCGCCGTCCGAGTGACCCTCGAGCCCGGCGTCGTGGGGCACCTCGACGCCGCCGAGCATCAGCGGCCGCCCGGGCACCAGCCGGTGGGCGTCGATGCCGTGGCCGATGCGCACCTCAGCCGTCCTCCCCGAGGAGGGCGGCGCGGAGCACGGCGAGGTCGGCGGGCCGGGTCACCTTCAGGTTGCGGGGGTCGCCCTCGACCACCGCCACCACCTCCCCGAGGTGCTCGACCAGGGCGCAGTCGTCGTCGGCGACCACGCCGTCGCGCAGCGCCACCGCGTGGGCCCGGCGGAGCAGGGCCGCGTCGAACGCCTGGGGGGTCTGCACCGCCACCAGCTCGGCGCGGTCGAGGGTCGCCGCCACCACCGCGAGCTCGCCGTCGCGGCGCACCCGCTTCACCGAGTCGACGACCGGGATCGCCGCGGTCGCCGCCCCGTGGCGACGGGCGGCGTCGACGACGGCGAAGAAGAGCGCCATCGGGCAGAGCGGCCGCACCGCGTCGTGGACGCAGATCAGCGGCGCGTCGCCGGCGACCTCAAGGCCGGCGCGCACCGAGTCCTGCCGGCGCCCACCGCCCTCGACGAGGCGGAGGTCGTCGATGCCGACGGCGGCGGCGAGGTCGCGCACCCTCCTCCAGGCCACCTCGGGCACCACCACGACCACGCTGTCGAAGATGCCGGGGGCGGCCACCGCCGCCAGGGTGCGGCCCAGCAGGGGGATGCCGCCGGCGTCGAGCCAGATCTTGTCGAGTCCCATGCGTGTCCCCCGTCCGCCGGCGGGGAGGATCGCCGCGACGCTCAGCGCTCGGCGACCCGGGGGGAACGGGTGGCGCGGGGCGAGCGGCGGGGCGGGTCGGCAGCCGCCGTGTCGCCCACGGTGGCGAAGATCATCCGTCCCGACGGCGTCTGGAGCACGCTGGTGACGGTCGCCCGCACCGCCGCCTCGAGGTGGCCGCGGCCGCCCTCCACCACCACCATGGTGCCGTCGTCGAGGTAGCCCACGCCCTGGTTGAGCTCGCGGCCCTCCTTGACGATCATCACCTCCATCATCTCGCCGGCGGCGAGGATGGGGCGCATCGCCAGCGCGAGGTCGTTCAGGTTCAGCACCCGGACGCCCTCGATGCGGGCCACGGTGGTGAGGTTGTGGTCGGTGGTCATCAGCGAGGCCTCGAGCGCCCTGGCCAGCCGCACCAGCCGGGCGTCGACCTCGGGGGTGCCGGGGAAGTCGCGGTCGATGACCTCGCAGAGCACGTCGGTGGAGGCGCGCAGGCCCTCGACCACCCTCAGCCCGCGGCGACCCTTGGCGCGGCGCACCGGGTCGCCGGAGTCGGCGATGCGCTGCAGCTCCTCGAGGACGAAGCCGGGGACGAGCAGCCGGGCGGGGAGGAAGCCGGCCTGGGCGAGGTCGGTGATGCGGCCGTCGATGAGCACGCTGGTGTCGACCAGCGTCGGTGCCCCGGCGAGGGGCGCGGGGGCGTCGACCGCCGCGGCGGTGGCCGTGGCGATCGTGGCGGTGGCGGGCCCGCCCGGGGGCGCTGGCTGGGGGCGCCGCCTGAACCAGTCGACGAGGTCGTCGCTGCGACGCATGCCGGTGCGCACGCCGACGTAGACGAGCACCGCGGCGACGCCGGCGGAGATCACCAGGCCGAGGCCGCCGGGGAGGGCGCCGAGGATGGCGGCGATGAGCGCCGAGACCGCGAGCGCCACCAGCAGCCCGATGACGCCGCCGGCGAGCTCGCCCGCCGACACGGTGTCGACGGTGCGCTCCAGCCAGAGGAACGGCTCGACGCTGAGCAGCGGCCCGGCGACGAAGCCCGAGACCAGGCCGACGGCGCCGGAGCCGAGCAGCGCGGCGAGGGCCAACGCGAACTGCCGGTGGAACAGGCCGTTGGAGTTGGTGATCACGTAGGCGGCGTAGAGCACGCCGATGACGAGGCCGGCGAGAGCGCCGAGCAGACGTGCGATGCGACGCGCGCGACGGAGCGATCCGGAGTGATGGCTGCCCATCTCGTGGCGATTGAACCACAGCGCTGTCACGATTTCGGCCACGGGTCGGTCGCAGTCCTCCTCGAGTTCGGGCGCGCCATCCCCGGCCACGGCCCCGCCGCCTCGTCGAGCAGGGCGAGCGCCTCGCCGAGGTGGGCCACCGGGATGCACCGCATCCCCGCGGGCACCGCGCAGCCCGCCTGGGAGCCGGGGACGATCGCGGTGCGCAGACCCAGCTGACGCGCCTCCTGGAGCCGCTGCTCGAGGCGCCGGACCCGCCGCACCTCGCCGCCGAGGCCCAGCTCGCCGATCACCACCGAGCTCGGCGGCGGGCAGAGCTCACGCGCCGAGGCGGCGACGGCGAGGGCGACCGCCAGGTCGGCCGCGGGCTCGGCGAGGCGCACCCCGCCGACGGCGTTGACGAAGACGTCGGCCTGGCCGAGCATGATCCGAGCCCGCTTCTCGAGCACGGCGGCGAGAAGGTGCAGACGGCCGAGGTCGAAGCCCGACGCGCTGTGACGGGGGATCCCGAAGCGGGTCGGCGCCACCAGCGCCTGCACCTCGACGGCGAGCGGACGCGAGCCCTCGCAGGCGACGGTGAGCACGTTGCCGGGCACCCCCAGGGTGGTCTCGTCGAGGAACGCCCGCCCGGGGGCGTCCTCCTCGCGCATCCCGGTGGCGTCGAGGACGAAGATCCCGAGCTCGTCGGTGGCGCCGAAACGGTTCTTCACCCCGCGAAGCAGGCGGTGGTCGCCGTGGCGCTCGCCCTCGAGGTAGAGGACCACGTCGACCATGTGCTCGAGGGTGCGCGGGCCGGCGATCGCACCGTCCTTGGTGACGTGGCCGATCAGCAGGATCGGGACCCCGGTCTGCTTGGCGCAGAGCAGCAGCCGGTGGACCGCGCCGCGGACCTGGGCGATGCTCCCCGGGGTGCCCGGCTGCCCGGGGTCGTGGAGGGTCTGGACCGAGTCGACCACGGCGAGCGGCGGCCGCAGCGACTCGACGGTGGCGAGCACCGCGTCGAGGTCGGTCTCGGCGATTACGGCCACCTCGCGCCCGTCGCAGCCGAGGCGGTCGGCGCGCATCGCCACCTGGGCCGCCGACTCCTCCCCGGCGCAGTAGAGGGCGGGGCGGACCTCGCTGCCGCAGCGGCCGGCCAGCTGCAGCGCCAGGGTGGACTTGCCGATCCCCGGGTCGCCGCCGAGCAGCACCAGGCCGCCGGGCACGAACCCGCCGCCGAGGACCCGGTCGCACTCGCCGATGCCGGTGGCCAGCCAGACCAGCGAACCGGCCGGGACGTCACCGACCAGGGTCGCCTCGGCGGCCGCGGCCCCCGGCTGCGACCGGGCCGCGGGGCGCGCCTCGCGCTCCTCGACCAGGGTGTTCCACTCGCCGCAGGTGGGGCAGCGCCCCTGCCACTTCGGCGCCACCGCCCCGCACTCGGCGCAGACCAGGCGGACGCGGGCGGGGCGGGCGGCGGGCGACGGGGCGGGCATTGGGGGAGCGTAGCGAACATCCGTGCGTAACGTCAAGGTGGTTTTGCGAGCGCACACAAGATGTCACGGGAAAGTTCGGGTCTGTGACCCCGCGGTAAAGCGGCCGCGCGTCCGCTACCTGTACAGTGCACCTACCGGTGCGCTCATCGGCCCCGGGGCTCATGCGGCGGGCCCACGACCGCCCTCGGTGAGGTGTTCAACATGGCCATCAACTTCCCCTGCACCAGATGCGGGGGCTTCCACGCGGTCAACGAGTGCTCCACCGAGGCGGCCCTCACCTACCTCGGCGGGATGCTCACGCTGCCCGGCTTCACCAACAAGGCGTCGGAGACCGAGGACGAGCAGATCCGCCGCTACCTCGGCCGCCGCGAGCAGCAGCGCCCCTGATCCGGTGACCCGGTAGCGACCCTCAGCCCTGCCGGCGTCGCGGGCGCGTCCGGGTGCTGCGGCCTCCCGAGCCCCTGCTCGTGGCCGCCGGGGCGAGGCCCTCGACCGGGCCGTCGTCGATGCGGCGGCGGAGGTCGACGAGCCGGTCGCGCAGCTCGGCGGCCTGCTCGAACTCCAGGTCGCGGGCGGCGCGCTTCATCTCCCGCTCGACGTCGCGCGCCAGCCGCAGCAGCTCGTCGGGGGGCAGCCCGGCCGACTCCTGGAAGGCCGCGGCGCGGGTCGCCTGGTCCTCGCGCGACCGCTCCAGCTGGTACACGGCCTTGACGATGGTCTGCGGAGTGATGCCGTGCTCGAGGTTGTGGGCGACCTGGATGGTGCGGCGCCGGTCGGTCTCGTCGAGGGCCTGGCGCATCGCGTCCGACATCCGGTCGGCGTACATGATCACCTGGCCGTTGACGTTGCGCGCGGCGCGGCCGATGGTCTGGATCAGCGAGCGGTAGCCGCGGAGGTATCCCTCCTTGTCGGCGTCGAGGATGCCGATAAACGACACCTCGGGGAGGTCGAGGCCCTCGCGGAGCAGGTTGATGCCGACGAGCACGTCGAAGACCCCGAGGCGGAGGTCGCGGATGATCTCCACCCGCTCGAGGGTGTCGATGTCGCTGTGCAGGTAGCGCACCTTCACCCCGGTCTCGCGCAGGTAGTCGGTCAGGTCCTCGGCCATCTTCTTGGTGAGGGTGGTGACCAGGCTGCGCTCGCCGCGCTCGGTGTGGCGCCGGATCTCGGTGAGCAGGTCGTCGATCTGCCCCTCGCTGGGACGCACCTCGACCGTCGGGTCGATCAGCCCGGTCGGCCGGATGATCTGCTCGACGGTCCTCTCCGACCGCTGCATCTCGTAGGGGCCCGGGGTGGCGCTGACGTACAGCAGCTGGCCGACCATCCCGTCCCACTCCTGGAAGGTGAGCGGGCGGTTGTCGAGCGCGGAGGGAAGCCGGAACCCGTACTCGACCAGGGGGATCTTCCGCGAGCGGTCGCCGCCGTACATGCCGCCGATCTGGGGCACGGCGACGTGGGACTCGTCGACGATCACCAGCGCGTCGTCGGGGAGGAAGTCGAGCAGGCAGTGGGGCCGCTCGCCCTCGCCCCGGCCGCTGAGGTGGCGGCTGTAGTTCTCGACACCGGCGCAGCTGCCGGTCTCGCGGAGCATCTCCAGGTCGAAGTTGGTGCGCTGGCGCAGCCGCTGCGCCTCCAGCAGCCGGCCGCGGGCCTCCAGCTCGCCGCTCCGCTCCTCCAGCTCGGCCTCGATCCGCCGCACCGCACGCTCGAGCTTGTCGCGCGGGGTGACGTAGTGGGTGGCGGGGAACACGGTGAGCTCGTCGCGCACCCGCAGGATCTCGCCGGTGAGCGGGTCGAGGTCGCGGATCGCCTCCACCTCGTCGCCGAAGAACTCGATGCGGGTGGCCACCTGCTCGTACGACGGCTGGATGTCGACGACGTCGCCGCGCACCCGGAAGCGGGAGCGGCCGAAGTCGAGATCGTTGCGCACGTACTGCAGGTCGGTGAGCTTGCGCAGCACGATGTCGCGGCGGATGGTGTCGCCGACCTTCACGCTCAGCGACTCGCCGAGGTAGTTCTCGGGTGAGCCGATGCCGTAGATGCAGGAGATCGACGCGACCACGATGACGTCACGCCGGGTGAGCAGCGCGCGGGTGGCGCTGTTGCGCAGCCGGTCGATCTCGTCGTTGCGCGACGAGTCCTTCTCGATGTACGTGTCGGTGCGCGCGATGTACGCCTCGGGCTGGTAGTAGTCGTAGTACGAGACGAAGTACTCGACCGCGTTGCGCGGGAAGAACTCGCGGAACTCCGCCCAGAGCTGGGCCGCCAGCGTCTTGTTGGGCGAGAGCACCAGCGTCGGCCGCTGCAGCTGCTGGATGACGTGCGCACAGGTGAACGTCTTGCCGGAGCCGGTGACGCCGAGCAGAACCTGCTCTCGGAGCCCCGCGGAGACGCCCTCGGCGAGCCCGGCCAGCGCCGCCGGCTGGTCGCCCGCGGGTTGGTAGGCGGAGACGAGCTCGAACCGTGGCATCAGCGTCCAGTCTACCCACGACCGGCCGCGCCGAGACCTCCCCCCGGGAGGTCGGAACCCTCGGGGACGCCCCGGCGTTGTCCCGACCGTGGCGGGCGGCGCAGCCCGCCCCGTGGGGGAGACCAGGACCATGCACCGCATCCCGACCCGTCCGTGGGCGTCCGCCGCCCTGCTCGCCGTCACCCTCGCCACCGGCTGCGGATCGCCCCCGGCGGCCGCCGGCTCCGCCGCCCCGGCGAGCGGCACCGCCGCCCCGGCGGCGGCCACCTCGGCGGCGGCCGGCGCGGTCGCGACCAGCACCACCGCGCCCACGCCGGTCCCCACCGCGGCCCCGCTGCCGTGCAGCAGCGCGCCGGTCGAGCGGACCGTCGCCGGGGCCTCGGGCACCGCCCGGGTCCTCGACGTCGCCGCCGCCTCCCACGAGAGCGCCGGCTACGACCGCTTCGTGATCCGGCTGAGCGGCGCCCCCAGCTCGTACCGGGTGGTCACCCAGGGCACCCCCGACTTCTTCGAGGACGCCAGCGGCCGCCCGGTCACCCTCGAGGGCACCGCCGGGGTGCGGGTCAGCCTCCAGGGCGTCGCCGGCGCCCCCGCCTACGCCGGCCCCACCGACCTCCACCCGGGGCTCGCCCAGCTCCGCGAGGCGCGCCAGACCGGGGCGTTCGAGGGGGTGGTCAGCTGGGGCCTCGGCCTCGCCGGCGCGGGCTGCATCCGGGTCCTGCCCCCGACCGCCGCCGCCCCCACCCAGCTGGTCGTCGACATCTCCACCCGGTAGGAGCCGGGAGTCGTCCATCCGCCGTCGCCATCCGGAGACGGTCCCATCACGGCGGCGCCGGGGCGCGGGGCGGTGCGGCACCCTTTCGGCGATGAGCGTCCTCTCCCCTGCCCCGCCGCGCCCGGCCGCCCCCAACTTCCCCTCCCGGCCCGGGTCGTGGGACGAGCTCGGCGTCCCCCAGAACCTGGTCTCCGACATCGTCCTCAAGATGCTCTACTTCAACGGGACGCTCCAGGGCCGGGAGATCGCCCAGCGCGTCTGCGTGCCCTGGCCCTTCGTCAGCGAGGTGCTCAAGGGCCTCTCCGACCAGGGCTGCGTGCAGTCGACCGGGTTCAAGCAGGGGATCGCCGGGGTGCAGCTGCTCCCCGACGAGGACATCGGGGCGGCGATGACCTACATGATCGCCACCTCCGGGCGTGCCCGGGCCCGCGACCTCTGCGAGATCAGCCAGTACATCGGCCCGGTCCCGGTTCCGTTCGAGACCTACGCCGAGGTCGCCCAGCAGGACTCGCTCCGCGAGCACCAGGTGAGCCTCGAGCAGCTCCAGGCCGCGCTCGGCCATCTCACCCTCGCCGACGACACCCTGCTCACCCTCGGCCCGGCGGTCAACGAGCGCCACACGCTGTTCATCTACGGCGCCCCCGGCAACGGCAAGACCTCGATCGCCGAGGCGCTCTGCCGGCTGATGGGGCCGCCGATCTTCGTGCCCCACGCCCTCCACGTGCACGGCCAGGTGATCCGCTTCTTCGACCCGGTGCACCACCTCCCCCACCCCGCCGACCTCCCCGAGCACGACCGCCGCTGGGTGCTGGTGGAGCGTCCCGCCGTCATCGTCGGCGGCGAGCTCACCCCGGAGATGCTCGACCTCGCCTTCGACCGCAGCCTCGGCTACTACGAGGCGAGCACCCAGCTGAAGGCGAACGGCGGCATCTTCCTGGTCGACGACTTCGGCCGGCAGGCGGCGCTCTCGCCGCAGAACTTCTTCAACCGGCTCATCGTCCCGCTGGAGAAGGGCTACGACCACCTCACCCTGGCCCGCGCCGGGACCAGCATCACCGCGCCGTTCGTCTGCATGCTGGTCCTCTCCAGCAACCTCGAGCCCACCCAGCTGGTCGACGAGGCGTTCCTGCGCCGGCTCCACTTCAAGGTGGCGATCCCGGGCCCGACCGAGGCCGCCTACCGCGCCATCTGGCGGCGGGCCTGCGCGGCCGCGGGGGTCGAGTACAACGACACCGCGATCGACCACCTGCTCCACCAGTGGTACCTGCGCCACGACCCGCAGCGGCCGTTCCGCGGGGTCCACCCCCGGGACATCCTCAAGCACGTCACCCAGGCGGCACGGTTCCGCGGGCGCGAGGTGCGGCTCGACCGCGACCTCGTCGACGCCGCCTGCTCCGCCTACTTCCTGATGAGCGGCGCCGAGGAGGGCTAGGTTCCAGCCCGCGGCTTCACGAACCTTCACAGATCATGATGACGCGTTCGGCGGAGCCCGCCTAGAGTGCAGCCGCATGAGCACCATCGCACGTGAGGTCAACATCCTCCTGGTCGAGGACAACCCCGGCGACGTCCGGCTCACGATCGAGGCGCTGCGGGACGGAAGGATCGCCAACCAGTTGCACGTCGCCCACGACGGCGAGGATGCGATGGACTTCGCGCGGCAGCAGGGGCGCCACACCGGCGCTCCCCGGCCGGATCTCATCCTGCTCGATCTGAACCTCCCCAAGAAGGACGGTCGCGAGGTGCTCGAGGAGCTGAAGAGCGACCCCGATCTCCACCGGATCCCCGTGATCGTGCTCACCACGTCCTCCGCCGAGCAGGACGTGCTGCGCTCGTACGACCTCCATGCCAACTGCTTCATCAGCAAGCCGATCGGCTACGACGATTTCATCACGGCCGTCCGCAGCATCGAGAACTTCTGGCTGAAGCTGGTCCAGCTCCCGCCAGGATGAGCGACGCCGCCGAGAACAGAGTGGGCGCTCGCATCCTCCTGATCGAGGACAACGTGGGTGATGCCCGGCTGGTCGCGCTGATGCTGGGCGAGGGTGGGGACACCCCCTTCGAGCTGCAGCACGTCGACCACCTCGACGCCGCCTGGGACTGTCTCCCCGGGGCAGGCTGCGTGCTCGTCGACCTGAGCCTTCCCGACGCCGACGGTCTCGAGGCGGTGGAGCGGCTGCAGCTGCTGGCGCCGGAGCTGCCGATCATCGTGCTCACCGGGCGCGACGACCTCGGCCTCGCCATCGAGGCGCTGCAGAAGGGCGCCCAGGACTATCTCATCAAGGGTCGGGTCGACGGCCAGCTGCTCAACCGGGCCCTCCGCTACGCCATCGAACGCAAGCGGGCGGAGATCGCCCTCGCCCACCAGGCCCTGCACGACCCGCTCACCGGGCTGCCCAACCGCGCGCTGTTCGTGGACCGCCTCGAACAGGCGCTGGTGCGCAACCTGCGCCGGTCGTCGACCATCGCCGTGCTCTTCGTCGACCTGGATCGGTTCAAGGTCGTGAACGACAGCCTGGGCCACGCCGCCGGCGACCGGGTGCTCTCCGTGCTCGGCGAGCGGCTGTGCTCGGTGCTCCGCCCCGGCGACACCGTGGCCCGCTTCGGGGGCGACGAGTTCACCGTCCTCTGCACCGACCTCGAGGACGAGAAGGAGGCCTTCGCCATCGCCGAGCGGATCACCGCGGTGCTGGCGACGCCCTTCGACCTCGAGGGGGCTGCGGTGGTGCTGACGGCGAGCATCGGCATCGCGCTGGCGACCGCCGACCACCCGGACGCGCACACCCTGATCCGCAACGCCGACGCCGCCATGTACCGGGCCAAGGAGCACGGCCGGGCGCGCTGGCTCCTCTTCGACGAGGCCATCCACCGGCGCGCCGTCGAGCGGCTGGAGACCGAGGTCGCGCTGCGCCGCTCGCTCGAGGCCGGCGACTTCCGCCTCCACTACCAGCCCATCGTCGACGCCGACGGCGGCCTTGCCGGGTTCGAGGCGCTGGTCCGCTGGCAGCACCCGAGCCGGGGCCTGGTGGCACCCGCGGACTTCATCCCGCTGGCGGAGGAGACCGGTCTCATCGAGCGGCTCGGCGCCTGGGTGATCACCGAGGCCTGCCGGCAGGCGCGCCGCTGGCAGGGGATGAGGCCCGGCGGTCACCCGCTGCTGATGTCGGTGAACGTCTCCGCACGGCAGCTCCGCACCCTGTCGATGGGTGAGCTGGTGGTCGACGCGCTGCGCTCCGGCGGGCTGCCACCGCAGGACCTCTGCCTGGAGATCACCGAGAGCGCGCTGATCGAGGATGTCGACGCCACCATGGAGGCGCTCGAGGCGCTCCATGCGGTGGGGGTGCGTCTCGCCGTCGACGACTTCGGCACCGGGTACACGACGCTCAAGAACCTCAAGCGCTTTCCCATCGACATCATCAAGGTCGACGCGTCCTTCGTCGCCGGGCTCGGCCGGGATCGCGGCGACGCCGCCATCACCATGGCCGTCATCCGCCTCGCCCACGCGCTGGGCATGGTCACCGTCGCCGAGGGGGTGGAGACCGAGCAGCAGCTCGATCTGCTGCGCACCCTGGGCTGCGACATGGTTCAGGGCTACCACCTCGGCCGCCCGCTCCCCGCCGACGAGGCGATGGCGCGGTGGCGGGTACCGGCGGGGGTGGGACGATGACCCGGACCGTCGACGTCATCTCCTGGGTCAGCGCCGGCGGCTACGTCCTGATGACCGTGCTCACCGTGGCCTCGTGGGCGCGGCAGCGGACGATGCAGCGTGCCCTGCTCGCGATCGCCATCGGTCTGCTGGGCATGCTCAGCGTGGTCGGACGCGTGCAGGCCGTCACCGGCCACCGGTCGCTGCTGCTCGCCCACCTCACCATCCCCGCCTTCCTCGCCTCCGGGTACGCGCTCGCGCTCTTCCGGCACAGCGTGATGCGCACGTCGCGGGTGGGGCTCGCGGCGCTCTTCGCCGCCCTGGTGGCGGTGAGCGCCGGATCGGTGGCGGTGCGGCTTCCCAGCGGCCTCGTGCCCGCGCCCACGGCGACGCAGTGGACCCTGGTGTGGGGCATGGTGCTGCTCTGGAGCGGCTGCGTGGTCGAGCCGGCGACGCGGTTCTGGCTCGCCTCCGCCGGCCGTCCGACGCTGCAGCGCGCCCGGCTGCGGGCGCTGAGCGCGGGCTACGGCTCCATCGTGGTGCTCCTGGTCGCCGCCCTGGGGGTCGGCATCGTCGCCGGACCCCGTCTCGCCCTCGACGAGCGCTACCAGCTGGTGGTCTCGATCCTGGGCGCGGCCACCGTCCCGCTCCTGTACGTCGGCTTCGCCCCGCCCCGCTGGCTGCGCCGGCTCTGGCGCGACCGGGAGGAGTCGGCGCTGCGCCGGGCCACCGCCGAGCTGCTCCTCGAGAGCGATGCCGGACGGCTCGCCGACCGCTCCCTGGACTGGGCGCTGCGACTGGTGGGGGCCGACCGTGGTCTGATCCTCGGACCCGGCCGGCAGCTGCTCGCCGCCCGCGACATCGACCCCTCCATCGCCGGGGAGCTGATCACCCTCGACCCCGGCCGCGGTGCCCACCTGGTCAGGGTCGGCCCGGCCGCCGGCGGCGTCGCCCTGGTCGCGCCGCTGCCGCTCGACGGCGAGCCGGGGTTGATCGTCGTGGTCCCCGGCGCCTTCACCCCGGTGTTCGGCGGCGACGAGGTGACCCGGCTGGGCGAGTACGCCGTCTCGGTGGCATCGGCGCTGGAGCGCGCCCGGCTGGTCGAGGCGCTGGCAGCGCAGACCCGGCGGCACGAGAGCATCCTCTCCGCGATGAGCGACCTCGGCGAGGGGTTCGTGATGACCCGCGCCGGACGGATCGTCTACGCGAACGAGGCCTTCTGCGGCCTCACCGGCCACTCCCTGGACGAGCTGCTCCTGCTCCCCGCCGTCACCGCGCTGGTCGCGCCCGAGAAGCGCGCGACCGAGCTCGACGGCCAGGTGCTGCCAGATCACCTCCCGACCGCCCTGCTCACCCGGGACGGCCGGCGCGTGGAGGTCGAGGTGGCCGGGAGGCTCCTGGACACCGATCCGTGGGAGCCGTCCATCGCCATCTGCCGCGATATCACCCAGCGACGCCGCGACGAGCAGGAGCTGGCCCGCCGCTCCCGCGAGCTGGAGCGGTCCAACGCCGCCCTCGAGGAGTTCGCCTACATCGCCTCGCACGACCTGCAGGAGCCCCTGCGCATGGTGGCGAGCTACCTCGAGCTGCTCGAGCGCCGCCACGGGGAGCGGCTGAACGACGAGGCGGAGGAGTTCCTCGGTTTCGCCGTGGACGGGGCGAGGCGGATGCAGGCGCTGATCAACGACCTCCTCCTCTACTCGCGGGCGGGTGGCCAGGCGGCTCTCGTGCCCACCGACTGTGGCGCCGTCGTCGCCACCGTGCTGGCCACCCTGCGCCCCAGCATCGAGGACGCCGGGGCCCGGGTCGTGGTCGAGCCGCTGCCCACCGTCGAGGGCGACCGGACTCAGCTCGCCCAGGTCTTCCAGAACCTGATCGCCAACGCCATCAAGTTCCGGGGCGCGCAGCCGCCCCAGATCGTGATCGGCGCCGAGCGCCGCGGTGAGGAGTGGCGGTTCAGCGTGCGCGACAACGGCATCGGGATCGAGCGACGCCATGCCGAGCGCATCTTCATGGTCTTCAAGCGCCTGCACCCGCAGGCCGAGTACCCGGGAACGGGCATCGGCCTGGCGATCTGCCGCCGGGTGGTGGATCGACACGGCGGCCGCATCTGGGTCGAGCCGGCACCCGGGGGCGGGTCGGTGTTCCGGTTCACCCTTCCGGCGGCGGTCGCCACCCCAACCCGGACCGAGGCGATGCTCGCGGGATACCCGGCCGGCGCCGAGGAGGTCTAACCCCCGCTGTAGGCGGTCGCGGTCACGCTGCCGCCGTCGTGGAGTGTCGGCGGCGGTCCCACCACCACCTGCGCCCCGGAGGAGAGCCCCGACAGCACCGTCACCGTGGTCGAGCCCGCCGCGGGGGGCGACACCGTCACCGGCTGGCGGAGCGCGCGCCCGCGCACGACCACGAACACCACCGGCCTGTTGATGTCGGGGTCGATGACCACCGCGCCGAGCGGCAGCAGCTCGCCGCCGCCGGCCACGTCTTTCGCCGGCGCCACCTGGACGGCGATGTCGCCGCGCCCGTGCAGCCCGGCGAGCACGCCCGCGAGCAGGCCGACGATCACGGCGCACACCAGCGCCACGGTGGCCTGCTCCGACCGGACCCGCCAGCCACCCCTCACGCCGGTGCGCGGTGGGGCACCGGTCATGCGGCTCCTTCGGCGAGCGCGCCGGAGTTCGAGCTGCGCTCGCGCCAGCGCTGCAGCACCACCAGGGTCCAGAGGACGTGGGCGTGGTTGAAGCGGCCGGAGACGTGCTCGTCCATCAGGCGGGTGCACTCACGGGTGTCGAACCACTCCGACGCCGAGCCCGAGGTGAGCAGGTCGCGCATCATCGGCTGGAGCTCGCCGCGAAGCCAGTGCTTCATCGGCATCGAGAAGCCCTCCTTCGGCCGGGTGAGGATCTCCGCCGGTACCAGCGGGCGGATGGCGTGGCGCAGCACCCGCTTGCGCAGGCCACCGTGGAGGTGCATCGACGCGGGCATGCGGGCGGCGAACTCGGCCACCTCGTAGTCGAGGAACGGGCTGCGCGCCTCCAGCGCCACCGCCATCGAGGCCCGGTCGACCTTGGCGAGGATGTCGTCGGGGAGCCAGAGCTTGATGTCCACCCACTGGCGGCGGGAGAGCGGCTCGACGGCGCGCGCGGCCTCGAGCAGCGAGCGTCCCAGCCGCTCCGGCGCACCGGTCTCGGCGAGCGGCGACAGCGGCCCGCGGTAGAGGCGCAGCTTCTCGCCGGCGTGGGCGTGGATCAGCCAGGCGAGGTGCTCCAGCCCGGCGCCGCTCTGCACCCCCTCGCTGAAGCGCTTCATCTTGTTGACCAGCCCCTTCTTCTTGCTGGTCGGGGGCACCCGGCGCAGCGCCGAGTCGACCGCCCAGCGCAGCGGGCCGGGGATCCGCTGGTAGCGGTCGGCGAGCGCCGCGGCCCGGTACCAGTCGTAGCCGCCGAAGACCTCGTCGCCGCCGTCGCCGCTGATCACCACGGTGACGTGGCGCCGAGCCATCCGCGACACCGCGTACGTGGGGATGAGGCTGACGTCGGCGAGGGGCTCGTCGAGGGCGCGCTCGAGGGCCTCGAGGGCGAGCGCGGGGCTGGCGGCGACGATCTCCTCGTGGTGCTCGGCGCCGGCGCGCTGGGCCACGATGCGGGCGAACTCCACCTCGTTGTACGAGGCGTCGTCGAAGCCGATCGAGAAGGTCTTGGGGGTGTGGCCGAGGTCGGCCATCAGGCCCACCACCGCGCTGGAGTCGACGCCTCCGCTGAGCAGCGCGCCCAGGGGGGCGTCGGAGATCATCCTCAGCTCGGTGGCCCGGCGCAGCCGCGCCCGGCACTCCTCGGCCCAGTCGTCGAGCGAGCGCACCGGGGCGGTGTGCCCGGTGAACTCCAGCTCCCACCAGCGGCGCACCGTGACCACGCCGTCGCGCCACTGCAGCCAGGTGCCCGGCTCCAGCTTGCGGACGTTGCGCCACATCGTCCAGGGGGCGGGGACGTGCTCGTAGCTGATGTAGAGGTCGACGGCCTCGTGGTCGATCTCCCGCGGCATCCGCGACCAGCGCTCGAGGGCGCGGAGCTCGCTGGCGAAGACCAGGCACTCGGAGTCGGCGTAGTAGTACATCGGCTTGACCCCGAGGCGGTCGCGCACCAGGGTCATGGTCCGGGTCGACGGATCCCAGTGGCCGAAGGCGAACATGCCGTTGAAGCGGCTCAGCGCGCCCTCCAGCCCCCACTGGCGGAGGGCGAGGAGCACCACCTCGGTGTCGCAGCGGGTGTGGGTCTCGACCCCGTGGCTGGCGAGCTCGGCGGCGATCTCCTGGAAGTTGTAGATCTCGCCGTTGAAGGTGATCCAGGTGTTCCCGGGGCCCTGCATCGGCTGGTGGCCGGCGGGGCTCAGGTCGAGGATGGCGAGGCGGCGCTGGGCGAGGCCGAAGCCGTCGTCGACGTGCTGACCCTCGTCGTCCGGCCCCCGATGGGCGAGGGCGTCGTTCATCGCGCGCAGGTCGACGGGCCCGACACGGCGCGGGTCGAGGGTCGCGTAGCCGGTGATGCCGCACATTCAGGGTGTCTCCTGGCCGCCCGCCGCCACACGGCCTCCGTCGGGCCGCGGGGCCACGCCGGCCCTCCGGTGAGTCAACGGAGCAGGCGCGCGGTTCTTGCTGTGCACCCTCACGCGACGTGGGCGTCGAGGTCGTTCCCGCCGCCGGGAACCGCCGCGGGCTCGAGGCGGCGGACCGCCGCGTCCAGGGTGCGCTGGTCGGGATACGGGGCGCCCAGCTTGACATAGGCGCGGGCGGTGCCCTCGACGAAGGCGCGGATGCTGAAGTGCCGCTCGCCCCGCTCGCGCGCGCCGGTGCCCAGCCGCGCCGCCAGCGCCGGGTCGGCGAGGACCGCGTCGATGCCCGCCGCCAGCGAGGCCGCGTCGGGCTCGACCAGCAGCGCCGAGAGGTCGTCGAGGACCTGGGTGTGGCTCTCGATGCGGGTGGCGACGATGGGCACGCCGCTGTGCATGTACGAGTAGATCTTCAGCGGGGTGTTGCTGCCGCTGGAGCGCGGCGAGACCAGCACGTCGGCCGCGGCCATGCAGGTGGTCATCTCCTGCGGCGGGCGCATGCCGGTGAGCAGCACCCGGTCGCCGAGGCCGAGGCCGTCGGCCTGGGCACGCAGGTCGGCGACCTGGTCGGGACGCCCGCCCACCACCACCAGGCGCGGCCGGCGGCCGGCGGGGGTGGGGCGCACGTGGCTCATCGCCTCGATCAGCAGGGGCATGCCCTGGTAGGGCTCGAGGGTGCCGGTGTAGAGCACCACCGGCTCCCCGTCCGGGGCCCACCCGGCGCGCATCCCGGCGGCCAGGGCGTGGTTGGGACGGGGCTCGACGGGGACGTTGTAGACGATCTCCGCGTCGGTGCCGGGGACGTGCTTCTCGGCCTCGCGGGCGAGCGAGGGGAACACCACGATGACCGAGCGGGCGCTGCCGAGCATCTTCCGCTCCAGCCACTCGAAGGTGCGGACCACCGGGTGGCGCTCGCCGAGCCCGTAGTTGGTCAGCACCACGCCGAGGCCGTTGTGCATGTCGTAGAGGTGGGGGATGCCGAGCAGGCGGCTGAACCACCAGCCGAAGACCCCGGCCTCCTCGTGGGTGTGGACCACGTCGTAGCTCCTCCGCCCCCGGAGCACCCGGGCGGTGGCGCGGGCGAGCACCGCCGCGTCGAGCGGCAGCTTGGCCGCCGAGGGGCCGATCTTCACCGAGCGGATCCCGGGGATGCGCGGAGCGCGCAGCCAGCGGACGCCGTCGATGGCGATGTCCTCGCCGAGGGGATAGGTGACCAGGTCCACGGTGTGGCCGAGGGCCGCGAGCGCCCGGCAGCGGTTGACGACGCTGATCGGCGTGCCCCGCGGGGAGAACACCGGCTGGGGAGCGATCATCAGGATGTTCACGAGGCGATCCTCTGGCTGATGCGCCCCCCCGGCGCCTCGGTGGGCTCGTCGGTGATCTCGGTCTCGGGGGCCGCGACCGCTGCGGGGGCCGAGGCGGCGCGGGCGGCGGCGGAGGCCTCGTCGTGCCGCTTGTCGGTCAGCCAGAAGACGACGCCGATGCCTGCCCAGAGCAGGCTCTGGGCGGCCAGCAGGAAGCCCACGGCGGTGCCGGTGCTCGCCGCCAGACGGGTCGCCCCCGGCCCCGAGCCGAAGAGCGGTGCCAGCCAGCGGCTGAACCCGCTCTCGCGGATCCCGTAGCCGTTGACGGAGATCGGGAGCATGGTGAGCGCGTTGATGGTGGTGACCACGATGGCGGCGTAGGCGAGGCTGATCCCCAGGCCGACGGCGTGCATGAAGGCCCACTGGTTGAGCACCGAGAGCCCCCAGAAGCCGGTGCCGCGGACGCTGGCGAGCACCAGCTCGGCGCGGCGGCCGCGGAACGCGTCGAGCGCCCCCAGCAGCTTGGCGAGCACGCGCCCGGCGCGGCCCCGCTGGAGCATCGGCCGGACCGCGAGGTGGCCGAGCAGCGGGGTCATGCAGAGGGCGAGACCGGCGCCGCCGGCGAGCAGGCCGCCCACCGCCACGAGGCGGATCTCGGAGGCGTGCGGGTCTCCCAGGGTCAGGAGGACGCCGAGACCCATGAGCACCATCATCCCGGGGAAGTTGCAGAGCCGCTGCAGCACCACCGTGGAGGCCGCCGGCACCCGCTCCTCGGGGGTCTCGGCCATCATCATCGCCCGGGCGACGTCGCCGCCGATCGAGCTCGGCAGGACGCTGTTGAAGGTGTTCCCGACGAAGACCAGGCGGAGGCACCGCCACCAGGTGCGGTGCAGCCCGTGGGCCTCGAGCAGCGCGTGCCACTGGGTCGCCTGGACGCAGGTGGCGGCGAAGCCGAGGGCGATCGCCGCCGCCAGCCAGCCGAGGCTGGCGTGGGCGAGGGTGTCGGCGATGTTGCCCAGGCCCGCCTTGTGCACCACGTACCCGAGCAGCCCTGCGGAGACGGCCAGCTTGGCCGCCGTTGTGAGCTTCCCCCGGAGCATGGTCAGGCGGGTCCGGGACCGAGCCGGTCGGCCATGGTCCACCGCGGCCGGCCGGGCAGGTCGCGCGCCGGCAGGTCGTCGTCGTCGACGTCGGGGGTCACCTGGCTCGGGCCCTGGCCCGCGAGCGCGGCCACCGGGTCGGAGCTCAGGTCACCGTCCAGCTCGATGCCGGCGGTGCGACGGATCACGTACGGGGGCCGCTGCCCCACCTCGTGGTAGATGCGGGTGAGCAGCTCGCCGAGCAGTCCCATGGAGAAGAACTGTACGCCGAGGATGACCAGGAGCACGCTGAGGATCATCAGCGGCCGCTCCGCCAGGCCGACCCCGGCCACCGCCTTCTCGATGAGCAGGCCGGCGAGCGAGCAGAAGCCGAGCAGGAAGCTGATCAGCCCGAGCACTCCGAAGAACTGCATCGGCCGCGCCAGGTACTTCAGCAGGAACTTGACGGTCAGCAGGTCGAGGATCACCCGCACGGTGCGCGAGATCCCGTACTTGCTGGTGCCGCGGGTGCGGGGGCGGTGGTTGACCGGGATCTCCACCACCCGGGCGCCGACCAGGCCGGC
>DASXNK010000147.1 GCA_036495095.1 Candidatus Dormiibacterota bacterium
GATCACCGTCGATAATCAGCCACCACCCTAGGCCATCGGTCCCCATCCACCCCTGGATCTTCCGCTCGAGCGAGGTGGCATCATGACGAGCCCGCACGTGACCGGCGCCGTCGCCCCGCCGGACAACATCGGCATCATCGAGGACGGGCTGCAGCCGCGCAGCGAGACGCCGAAGCGCGTCATCGTCGTGGGCGCGGGCATGGCCGGGCTGGTCGCGGCGTACGAGCTGCTGAGAGCGGGACACGAGCCACTCATCCTCGAGGGCCGATCCCGTGTGGGCGGGCGGATCCTCACGCTGCGTGAGCCGTTCGCGCCGGGTCTGCATGCCGAGGCGGGCGCGATGCGTCTTCCCAAGGCGCATCACCTCGTCATGGGCTACGTCGCGAAGTTCGGCCTTCCACTCGTGCCCTTCACCATGGGCAATCCCAACGCCTACTACCACATCTGCGGCCGGCGCTACCGGGTCAGCGATGTCCACGCGGAGCCGCGTCTCCTCTCCTTCTCCTGCTCCGAGGCTGAGGCCGACGTCACCGCGTCCCAGCTGTGGCAGACGGTGCTGGCGCCGCTGGTGCACCTCTTCGAGGGCAGGACACGCGAGCAGGCGTGGGAGGAGGTCATCGCCCGGTACGACCGGTACTCGACCCGTGAGTTCCTCAAGGAGGCCGGCTGGAGCGAGGAGGCGATCGAGCGCTTCGGTGTCCTGGAGAACCAGGAGTCGCGGATGAACGCATCCTTCGTGGAGCTCCTTCTCCAGGAGATCGGCGAGGAGTTCCTCGACATGTGGCAGATCGAGGGAGGGATGGACCGCCTTCCCCTCGCCCTCGCCTCGACGCTGCAGGATCGCATCCGCTATGGCGCGTCCATGGTCGCGCTCGACCAGTCACCGGATCTGGTGACGGTGCACTACCGGAACGCAGCCGGACGGCATCTCGTCTCCGGCGACCACGCGATCATCACGGTGCCCTTCAGCGTCCTCCGCCACACCGAGGTCCTGCAGCCGTTCTCCCCGGGCAAGCGGCAGGCGATCCGCGAGCTGCACTACGACGCGTCGACGAAGATCTTCCTCCAGTGCCGGCGCCGCTTCTGGGAGGACGACGACGGGATTCGCGGCGGCGGCAGCGTCACGGATCTGGCCATCCGCAACGTCTACTACCCCGACCATGGGCGCGAGACCGGGCGAGGTGTGATCATCGGGAGCTACACGTGGGCCGACGACGCCCAGCGGTGGGCGTCGCTCAGCGAGAGCGACAGGGTCACGGAGGCCCTCGAGGACGTCAGCCAGATCCACCCGCAGGTGCTCCAGGAGTTCGAGGTGGGTGCCAGCAAGGTGTGGCAGGACGACCCGTTCAGCTGCGGCGCGTTCGCGCTCTTCAACCCCGACCAGAAGACGCTCCTCCACGAGCACATCATCGCCCCGGAGGGACGGATCCACTTCGCCGGCGAGCATGCCTCCCTCAACCATCGCTGGATCCAGGGGGCGGTCGACTCCGGCCTGCGCGCGGCACGCGAGGTGCACATGGCGACCCTGGCGGCGGTGTAGGCGGGTCACCTCGCCGGACGGAAGCGGAAGTACGCCCAGAGCGTCACCGAGGCCGCGCCGAAGCCGACGAACAGCAGGATCAGCGTGACCACGCCCCCGCGGGCCTCCGCCAGGTATCCGCTGCGAGGGTCGAGGAGCACGTGCAGGAGACCGAAGACACCGGCACCGAACAGTGCCGCCCAGGCCAGGCGGCTCCAGGCGACGATCTTCTCGCCGTCGAGGAAGCGCAGCGGCACCAGGCCGAAGGCCATGGTCTCCAGCCCCACCACGAAGATCATCGCCAGCATCGCGTCCAGCAGCAGGATGCCGAAACCCGCGCCGGGCTGCTCCGCAGCGGCCTTGATCGGCGTCCACGCCAGCCAGGCGACGATGCTGATGCCGAACAGGACGGCGGTCGAGAGTGCGACCGCGCGACCCTCGGCCCTCTCCGAGAACTCACCCTCGAAGGTGTAGGCCGCGAGCAGACCGTAGACATAGCCCGGATGCACGCCGGCGACCCTCGAGATCGCAACGCACACCGCGGCGATGGGCAGGGTCCACGGCAGCATCCTGAGCCGGGGCGCCTCACCGTGCACGGCCCGGAGATGCAGGATCCCCGGCAGGTTGAACCCGAGGGTCACGACGATCAGGGCCACGGTCAGGCCCAGATAGAGGGCCAGGGACGGCGAGCCCAGACCGAGCCCGGGGTCGAGCAGCGAATAGAGGGCGGCCGCCGCGAGGGTGAACCCGGAGAACGCCATCCATCTGCGGACCCTCCCGGCCCCCGCCCGGGGTCCACCGGGGCCCCGGGGGATGAAGCGGAACCAGCGCCGCACCTCCTCCGAGTGAGCCTTGAGCGTGCTGTCGAACAGCTCCGAGGGGAAGGGGATGAGAACGAGCAGCCCGAGCGCCAGGAGAGCGTTGGTCAGCAGGACCGGAGCCGAGGTGGACACCTGCCGCACGCCCTCGACCGATCCCACCAGCAGCGAGCGGTTCGGTGGGCATCGCGGGCAGGGCCCTCCCGATCGCGACGGACCGCCACCACCACCCTGGGTTCGCGGCGCTACCGGTGAGGAGGTCGGCGGCGGGGTCGCTCCGGGCGTCGAGGTGGCGGACCCTCTGCCGCGGGTGATGCTTCGGGTGGACGTCGCCGCTGCGGTGGGTGCCGCCGGTGTGGTGGACGTGGTGGTCGTCGCTGCCGGGTTGGATGTGCCGGTCGCCGCCGGGCTGGGGGTCACGCCGAGCGACGTCTCGAACGCCCCGATGTCGCACGGCGCCTTGCGCGGCAGCCCACGCTGGTCCGTGCCGCCGCCGGCCGCCGGACAGGCGCCGCCCGCGCCGATCGCCGGGCTTCCCGCCAGGCAGCGCCTGCGTCGGGGTGGGCCCACCGTTGCTCTGCAGGGGTCCGAGCCTGGGATCGGTGTTCCCGAGGTCGCCGCCGCCGGTGAATCCGCATCCCGTCCCACTCTCCAGGTTGTGACCCCGTGAGGTGATCGCGCCCGCGGAGCAGTTGGTCGCGGCGGTGTTGCTGACGATCGTGTCCTGGAGCACGGCGCCGCCCCCGCTCGACCCGACGCCGCTGCCCCGGGGGGCCGCGTTGCCGGCGATCGTGGAGCTGGTGACGGTGACGCTGGGTGCGGTGCGCACCACCAGGCCGCCGCCGACGTTGCTCGCCGTGTTGCCGCTCACCGTGCTGTTCAGCACCGTGAGAGACGCCGAGCTGTCGGCCTCGATACCGCCGCCCTCCGCGTCCGCGCCCGCGACGGTGGCGGACGCGCGGTTGCCGCTCACCGTGCTCCTCACGACGGTGAGGTGGCCGCCACTGAGAGCGGCCAGGCCGCCGCCCAGGGCGATGGCGCTGGCCGCCGACGCCGTGACGGTGTTCCCGTTCACCGTGCTGTCGGCGACCGTCAGGGTGGCACCACCCTCGACCAGCAGTCCTGCGGCGGAGGAGACGTTGACACCGTTCAACGCCACCACGCCGTTGCGGATGGTGACGCCCGAGATCGAGACGGTGCCCGCGACCACCGCCAGGACCCGGTTCGTGTGGTTCCCGTCGATGATCGTCCGGCCGGCGCCGTTGCCGGTGATGGTGACGCTGGTGGCGGTGTCGATCTCCCCGCCGGTGAGCAGGATCGGAGTGCCGTCGAGGCTCGGCGAGAAGGTGATCGTGTCCCCGTTGACAGCCGCCGCCATCGCCGTCCGCAGTGAGCCGGGCCCGCTGTCGTTGGCGGTGGTCACCGTGAGCACGGCGGCGCGCACGACGCCCATGCCGATGCCCATCCCGGTTCCTGCCAGAACCGAGAGAACGGCGACGGAGGCTGCGACAGCCCATCGCCGGCATCGACTGCGGTGGAGCATGGCGTCCTCCGCCCCGCCCTCTCCCATGCTGACCGGACCCGTCCGGAATGGTCGCACGCCGGGAGACGATTGGCGACGATGCCGTGGGGATGCTCGTCGCCGGTGGCGCGTGCGCGATCAGCAATCGGCGGGTTGACAATGGATGTCAACCGGCGGGCTCACCCGCCTACCCGCAGCATCCACCTCCCGGAGCGGAGGGAACGTAGCCGGTCTTCGACCCGTTCACCGCAGCGCCCTGGGGAAGGACGAGCGAGCCGCGCTGCGCGCCTGCCGCCCGGGGGGCACCGTGCTCCCCGGTGACGATGCGAAACCGGTGGTCGCCGATCGGGGCCTCGATCTCGATGGTCCCCGGCTCCACCACCCGCCATCCGGGGAAGTCGCTCCCGTCGCACTGGATGGACACGGAGCCGGCGTCGGGCAGCCGGGTCACCCGCCAGCTGGCCGCGGCCCCGCGCGCGGCCCGGGTCGCCGCGTAGGTCGTCACCCAGAGCGCGCCGGCCTCGAGATCGTTCCACGCCTCCGAGACCCCGAGCCGGGGGAAGTCGACCCCCTCCACGGTGGGCTGCTCGAACTTCGTGAGGTTGGGCTGGGTGAACACCCGGCCCCAGGCGCCCGGCTCACCCAGCTCGGTGAGCATCAGCAGGCTGCACAGCTGGCCGCGAGGATGCTCCTCGCCGAGGTTGAACCACCACGCGAACCGGTCACCGTCGTCGCCGAAGGAGCGCGGCTCGAAGGTCCGCTCGGCCAGCTCGCGGAACCGCGCCTCGGTGGCGTGATCACCCATCTCCCGCGCCATCAGCAGCGCGATCACCGCGAACCGGGGATCGGGATGGAGCTGGAGGAGCGGCTTCCTGGGGTCGTCCCACCCGAGGGTGCGCAGCGACGACTCGTAGAGCAGTGAGCCGAACTCGCGGTGCTGGGGAAGGACGTAGGGGGTGATGCACAGCGAGGCGTAGGCGGAGACGTCGTCGCGCAGCCGCATCACCGCCTTCTCGATCGGGTCGTAGTAGAAGGCGAACCATTCGATGCCGCCGCGGCGGTCGAGGCCCATGTAGTGCCGGCGCGCGTACTCCACCCAGCTGTCGTGGAGATGGTGGGTCGACTTCGCGTAGAGGGCGTCGTAGAGCTGCAGGCCGAGACCCGCGCCGCTCACGCAGAACGGCCAGATCTTGGTGTTCTCGCAGTGCACTCCGGCGGGACGCTCCGCCCACTGGTCGTGCATGAACTCCACGAGACGGTGGTGGTCCCACTCGAACAGACGGTCCTGGTAGCCGGTGACCGCGAACGGCCTGGTCCACCGGTCGTCGCCGGAGACGTAGCGGTGGAAGCACAGCAGGAGGTTGAGGAACCCACGGAAGAAGTTGTTGCCGTCGGCACCGACGGGGTCGGGCTGCAGGCCCCAGGGTTCCACGCCGTTGGCCGTCCAGCCGGGGGCGTCGTAGCGACCCCGCAGATACTCGGGGATGTAGGCGAGCCACTCGGGCGGGTAGCGGTCCGCGGCCGGGTCGTGGCCGATCATGGTGAGCCAGTCGATCGCCGCCCAGAAGGTGGTGTAGCGCCCCACCAGCTCGTCGGCGACCCGGGTGTACACCTCGCGCCAGGCGGGGGTGATGTCGCACATCACCGGGAGCACGTAGCCGGTCTCGTGCAGGTCGAAGCGCGCCAGCGAGCAGAGCGGCGGGGTGCTGTACCGGTCCCACCAGGGGTGGGGCTCGCCGGCGCTGCTCCAGTCGTCGGCGGTGGTCGCCTTGTCCCAGATGAACCGCAGCCAGCCGCGGGCGCGGTCGTTCAGCTCCGGCCGGCGCCCTGCGCTCATGGCCACCTCCTCACCACATCGGGATCCGCTCGCCGGCGGCGACCCTGAGCATCGCCATCCGGGCACGGCGGGCGGCGGCGTCGGTCCAGGCCGGATCCAGCTCGGCGGCGGCGGGCTCGCGGGTGGTCCGTGCGGCGACGCGGCTGGCCGGATCCGGCGAGATGATCGTGCCCGGCAGCGGCGTGCCCAGGCGCCGCTGCCGCGCATACGGGATCACCAGGCGGGTCAGACCGTAGAACCAGAGCAGGATCACGGCGTTGCCGCGCACCGTGGCCCGCCGCGCGAGCAGGGCCTGGACGATGCTGCCCACGGCATGGGGAGAGAGCAGGCAGCGGAGGCCGAGCAGCGAGGAGTCGAAGCGGACGGCGATGGTCGGCTCGGGAGCCGGACCGCGCCGCGAGGCCACCCGCCGGTCGCCGGCGGTGAAGGCGTAGTGATGGGCGGCGCCACCGGCGCTCGACACCTCCACGACCAGGTCGCGGGTGACCTGGCGGCGGAAGGCGGGGTGGAGGCGGCTCGCCACCTCCATCAGCAGGCCCAGCGCGGCCAGCAGCACACCGAACCCGGCGTCGGCGAGTCTGCGGGCGATCGGCACGGGACGGTACGTTCCCACGCTCCGACGGCGCCCGGCATCCCCCGAAACGGAGCGCCTGCGACGGGGAGGGCGAGGGGCGGTGCGCGTGCTCGCCGGGTACGGAGATCCTAAGATCTCGATCCATGCCGGCATACGGATGGGCCATCGTCGTGCTCGTGGTGCTGATGATGGCCGTCCTCGCGGCCGTTGCCATCCAGCGCCGGCGGCGCTCCGGCGGAGTCGTCTCGATCAGCCCAAGGGCGTCGAAGCGGGCGCGGCGACGATGAGCGTCCTGATGCGCGCCACCGAGTTGGAGGGACGCCCCGTTGTCACACTCGCCGGCGAGCGGGTGGCCGAGCTCAAGGACGTGGTCTTCGACAGCTCGAAGGGCAAGCTGATCGGGTTCAGCCTCCGAGGCATCGGCCTCTTCTCACGCTCGCGCGATGACGCCCTGCCCTGGACGGCGATCAGCAGCCTGGGGCGGGACGCGGTGATGATCCGTGACGAGGGTGCCCTGCAGGCCACGGAGCGGCTGGGGGCGGGGGGTGTCCCGGACGACCGTGACGTCCTCGGCAACCAGGTGCTGACCGATACCGGAACCCACCTGGGGAAGGTGGTCGACGTGATCATCGAGGTGGGTACGACCGCCGACATCGTCGGCTACGAGGTGGCGGCTGCGGGAGCGCTGGCCACCCGTGGCGAACGGGTGCTCATCCCGCTGCCCGACACCATCGCGGTCTCCGGCGAGCACCTCATCGTGCCCGGCGCGGCGACGGAGTTCGTCGGCGACGACCTCACCGGCTTCGGGGCGGCGGTCGACGCCTTCAGAGCCAGGCTCCGGCAGGGCGGCTGATGCGCTTCACGGACCTCCACGGGCGCAAGGTGGTCAACCTGGAGGACGCCGAGACGCTCGGCAGGGTCGACACCTACGTCATCGACGCCGGGAAGCAGGCCATCGTGGCATTGCGGTTGAGCAAGGTGAAGGGCGACGCTTCCTTCGTCTCCTGGACCGACCTCCACGCCGTCGGCGCCGACGCGGTGACCGTCGGCAACGCGAGCCGTCTCCGGCCGCCGGCGGACGAGACCGAGGAGCGGGCCGCCTCCCGGGAGTTCCAGGTCACGGGCAAGCTCGTGCTCAGCGCATCCGGGACGGCACTCGGCAAGGGCGAGGACGTCGACGTGGACCCGGACTCGGGAGCCATCGTCGCGGTGGATCTCGGGCAGTCGGGGACGGTCGCGGGCGAGCGGATCATCGGCCTGGGCACCTACGCCCTGATCGTCGCCGACGCGCCGTTGCCCTGAGTCAGGCGCCCTATCATCTCGGGTGAGGCATGAAGCATCACATCGTCATGGGGGCATGAGGGCCGGGGCCCCGACCGACGACCTCCTTGCGGCGCTGCCGCCGGAGGTGCGGGCCCAGGTGCGGTCCTCCCCGCAGCCCGAGTGGATTCCGCCGATGCTGGCCACCCTCACCCAGCGGCGCTTCAGCAGCCCCGACTGGATCTTCGAGCGCAAGCTCGACGGCGAGCGCTGCCTGGGGTTCCTGAGCGACGCCGGGGTGCGGCTGCTCTCGCGCAACCGGCGCAGGCTCGACGGCACCTACCCGGAGATCGCCGGCGCGCTCGCGGCGGCGACGGAGCATGAGCTGGTCGTCGACGGCGAGGTGGTCGCCTTCGAGGGGGACCGGACCAGCTTCGCCCGGCTCCAGCGGCGCATCGGCATCAGCGACCCCGCGCTCGCCCGGCGCAGCGGCGTCGCCGTCACCTACTTCCTCTTCGACGTGCTCCACCTCGACGGCCACGACGTCACCGGGGTGCCGCTGCGCCACCGCAAGTCGCTGCTGCGGCGGGCGCTGACCTTCGGCTCGCCGCTGCGCTTCACCGTGCACCGTGACCGCGACGGCGAGCGGTTCGTCGAGGAGGCGTGTCGCCGGGGGTGGGAGGGCCTGGTCGCCAAGCGCGCCGACTCCCCCTACGTGGCCGGCCGCTCCCGCGACTGGCTGAAGTTGAAGTGCAGCAACCGGCAGGAGATGGTGGTGGGCGGCTTCACCGATCCGAGGGGGAGCCGGGTCGGCTTCGGCGCCCTCCTCCTCGGCCACCACGACGGCGGCCGCCTCGTGTACGCGGGCAAGGTGGGCACCGGGTACGACACCGCCACGCTGGGGGAGCTCCGCTCCCGGCTCGACGCCCTGGAGCAGCCGCAGAACCCCTTCGCCGGGGCCGCGGGACGGCAGGCGGGGGTCCACTGGGTACGGCCCGAGCTGGTCGCGGAGGTCGAGTTCACCGAGTGGACCGGGGACGGACGGCTGCGCCATCCCCGGTTCGTCGGGCTGCGTGACGACAAGCCGGCCGCGGAGGTGGTGCGCGAGCGCGCCCTGGAGACGCCCGGGTGAGCACGCTCACCCTCACCGTGGGAGGGCGGGCCGTCGAGGTGACCCATCCGGACCGGGTGCTCTTCCCCGAGGACGGGATCACCAAGCAGGACCTGGCCGAGTACCACGCCGCGATGGCGCCGCACATGATCCCCCACATTCTCGGGCGCCCGCTGATGCTGCAGCGTTTCCCGAACGGCATCGACCGGCCGGGGTTCATGCAGAAGGACGCGAGCAGGCTGCCGGACTGGGTGCACCGCGTCGAGGTGCGGAAGGAGGGCGGCACCGTCGTGCACGCCATCGCCGACGAGCCCGCGACCCTGGTGCACCTCGCCAACCAGTCGTGCATCACCCTGCATGCCTGGCTCAGCCGGGTGGGGCATCTCGAGTCGCCCGACCAGCTGATGTTCGACCTCGACCCGTCCACCGAGGGCTTCGACCAGGTGGGTGACGCGGCCCGGGCGGTGCGCGAGCTGCTCGACGAGCTCCACCTGCCCGCGTACGTGAAGACGACCGGGTCGCGCGGGCTCCATGTCGTGACCCCCCTCGACGGTGGGGCGGGGATCGAGGAGGTGCGCGGCTTCGCTCGGGGCGTCGCCGAGGTGCTGGTCGCCCGGATGCCCTCGGCGCTCACCCTCGAGTGGAGCAAGGAGCGGCGCGGGAGCCGCCTGTACCTCGACGTCCTGCGCGGCGGCTACGCACAGACCGCGGTGGCGCCGTACTCGGTGCGCCCGCTGCGGGGGGCGCCGGTCGCCACCCCGCTGCGATGGGAGGAGCTCGACGAGCCCGGGTTCGACGCCCGGGGATTCACGCTGCGGACGGTGCCCGAGAGGGTCGCGCGGGAGGGCGATCCATGGGCGGGGATGGAGCGGCACGCGCGGTCGCTGGAGGAGCCGCGGCGACGGCTGGCGAAGCTCGCCCAGACCTAGAGGTCTCGGTGATGTCGTCGGCGCCCTGGCCGGAGGCCGACGGGGCGGTCGGGCCGCCGATCGCCACCTGCGAGAGCGGCTTCAAGCCGCGTGCCGTCGAGCCCCACGGACATGACGGGCCGTTCCAGTTCCTGCCTGAACGCGGGCAGCCTCAGGAGAGTCGGCATGCGACTGCGGTCACGTTGTCCCGAGAGCCGGCCGCGAGAGCCGCCTGACACATGTGCTCCACGCCGTCGGCGAGCGAGCTCGACGAGCGCACCAGCCTGGTCAGG
>DASXNK010000148.1 GCA_036495095.1 Candidatus Dormiibacterota bacterium
GCGGCCGCGGCCGCGGGGGAGCAAGCGGTGGTGTGGGAGCCCCCGGGAGCCGGGAGGGCGTTCCTGGTGCGTCCCCATGGGTACCGCGGGTACACCATCTGGGCCACCTCGCCGGCGATGGACGTGTGCATCGGTGAAGGGCGCTCGCTCCCGGCCCTGTACCTCTGGCTGCAGGCGTCGCACCTCCACCGGGTTGGCGTCGAGATTGCGGTCGAGGAGCTGGAGGAGACGCGTGCCGCCCTGCTGCGCGAGCCCGAGCGCATGCGCGATCGCGAGAGGGACTGGCCGGGGCCCGACGAGTGGGACCCGGACCCGATCCCTCCGGCCACCCCTCCCCGCCTCGGGGCCTCGCTGACGGCGTCGCGGGTCGACCTTTACGTGGACAGCCAGGGATGGCAGCCGCAACGCGAGGACTTCCCCCGGTTCGTCACTCGGGCCCAGCGCAAGACCGAGTTCGAGACCGCCCGTCAGATGCACACCCGGGGCCGCCGGCTATCGGGGTTCGTCTTTGGCCGGGGCGCGATCGTGGCGCGCATCTACGACAAGACGCTGGAGCTGAAGGTCCGGGGCGAGGACTGGCCCCAGGCCATCTGGGAGGTCGCCGACCCCGACGAGCCGGTGTGGCGAGTGGAGCTCCAGTTCCGCCGACCGGCGCTCAAGACGCTGGGGCTGCGAACCGTCGCCGACGTGCTCGACGCCCGCCAGGCGCTGTGGGAGTACGGCATGACATGGATCTCGCTCCGCGAGCCGACCGCGGACACCAACCGATCTCGGTGGCCGGAGGCGCCGGTATGGACGGTGCTGCGTGAGACCGCGCTCGGCTCGCCGTGCTCGGAGCTGGTCCGCGAGCGCAAGGAGGCTGCGAGCCGGCTGCGGCTGCTGCGCGGTTTTGTCGGCTACGCGACGTCGCTGGCCGCGTGCGACGACGAGGACGACCTGGAGGAGGTGCTGGACGACGTGGTGCCCGAGGTGCAGGCCTACCTGGCCGGGAAGGGGAAGACGTTCGAGGACGTCGTGACCGTCAAGCGGGAGCAGCGGCTGCATGCCTGAACAGGTGGAGGACACCGCCGTTCCAGTCGCCGGCTCGGCACCCGCACCCACGATGACGCTGCGCGAGGCCGCGGTCATCATCGGTATTTCGTACTCGCATGTCCGCACGCTGGCTCGCTGCGGCTCGCTGCCGGTTGTTCGGTTGGGGCGGGTCGTGCGCGTGCGGCCGGAGAGTCTTGACCGATGGCTGGCTGCCCGGGAGCTGCCGGCCGCCTAACGCAGCAGGGCGTCCAGCTCTGCGGCCGCGCCGGCCTGCATGGTCGGGGTGACGTGCGAGTAGAGGTCCAGGGTGATCGCGATGGTCGCGTGACCCAGCATCTCCGACACGATCTTCGGGTGCACGCCGCGACCCAGCATGAGCGTCGCCGCCGTGTGCCGCAGGTCGTGGAAGCGGATGCGCGGCAGTGCGGCGCGGCCGAGCAGAGGAGCGAAGGAACGACGTATCAGGTTCGACGCCAGGATCGGGGTGCCAGCCGTCGACGGGAAGACAAGGTCGCCCGGGTTGCCGATGATTCCCGCCTCGACAGCGGCCGCCTCGCGTCGATGACGCAGTGCCGCGACCGCGAGGTTGGTTAGAGCGACCTGACGCCGGCTCCCCGCGGTCTTGGTCCCCCGGACAGAAACCACGCCGGCGGACAGGTCGACATCCGCCCAGCGAAGCGCGAGCAGCTCGCCCTCGCGCATCCCGGTCGTGACGGCGAGGACGTACAGGGCTTCGAGGCGGTCGCCCCTCGCGGCCTCGAGGAACGCGCGCGCCTGGTCGGGGTCGAGAACGTTGCGTCCGGGCTCGGCACGTCGTGGCGGCGTCACGAGCGCGGCGACGTTGCGAGCGACCAGGCCGTCACGTGCGGCCTGACCCAGCGCGCGCCGAAGGACGCCGTGAACGTGCCGCACGGTGGTGGGCGAGAGGCCGCCATCCACGAGCCGCCGGTACAGGGCGCGGAGGTCGGTGGGCTCCAGTCTCACCAGGCGCTTGCGGCCGAGGGTGGGGAGGGCGTGGTTTCTGAGATGCCGCTCGTAGGCCCCCCACGCTGACGGCCGCAGCGATGGCTTGACGTCCATGAGCCAGCCGGTGAGGTAGTCGGCGAGCGTCAGCTCAGCCGGGGCCGCCGCCACGACGCCCCGACCGACCTCGGTGAGCGCGGCGACCAGCTTGTCGTGCGCGGCGGCACGGGTGCGGCCGTACCAGCGACGTCGGCGCCCGTCGGGCATGGTGACCTGCGCCAGCCAGCGCCCGTCGGCGATCTGGCAGATGCTCCCCTCCCGGTTTCCCCGCCGCCCTCGTGCCATCCTCGAATGATACTAAACTGATACACAGCCGTCGGCTTGAGGGTGATTTCTGAGATGGGCGGGGCAGGATTCGAACCTGCGACCCAAGGGTTATGAGCCCCTCGCTCTAACCGGCTGAGCTACCCGCCCGCGCGGGGCTGCACTCTAGCCGACCCTCGCTCACGGTGGCTCCACCCCCAGCTCTCCGTCCGGTCCGCGGCGCACCCGCCACCCTCCCTCGTGGACGAGGCGATGGTGCACCCGGCAGAGCAGGACGAGGTTGGGCAGCGTCGACGGGCCGTGCTCCTCACGCGGCACGATGTGATGGGCCTCGGTCCACTCCGGGGGACGGTCGCAGTCGGGGAACCGGCAGCCCCGGTCCCGCTCCTGCAGCCACTGCCGCAGCCACGGCGACACGGTGGGGGACGGCGGGCTCACCGCCAGCACCTCGCCCTGGGCTCCGACGGTCACGTCGGTGCGCACCGCGTCGCAGGCGAGCCGGCGCGCGGTGTCCGCGACCACCGGGCCGGCCCAGCGCAGGTCCCCGCCGGGCCAGCCGGGCTCGCCGCGGAGGGTGGCGAGCGGCACCGTCACCGAGAGGTGCGGGCGCTGGCCCGCCACCTGGGGACGTTCGTTGTGGGTGAGGTCACGGTGGCAGAGCTCGACGAGGGCGGCGGCACGGCGCTGGCCTGCGGAGCGCCCGTCGCCGGGCAGCGGTCGCATGTACCGGCCGATCGCGGTCGTCAGGGTGGCGCCGGCCTCGGCGTCGAGGTCGCCGTCGAGGCGGTACCTGCCGTCCAGGGTCTGGCTGAGGTGCACGCGGTTGCGCTCGTGGTCGCGGTTGGCGTCGCGGAGCGCACCGCCGGCGTCGACGCACTCGCGGAACCGGCGGGTCAGATAGGCGAACTCCCGGACGTCGAACCGGCGGGCGTGGATCAGGAGGTCGGCCTCCGCCTCGCGCACCGCATCGTCCCCGACATCAGCCGCGGTGCGAGCCATCAGCGAGGCGTGCTGGTAGCCGAGCTCGCCATCCCGCAGCGCCGCGGAGGTCAGCGGGAGCTCCTCCAGCCGGCGAGCGGTGCCCACCATCTCCGCCGCAGCACCGGGCGACATCCGGCAGCGCGCGGTCGCCCAGGCGACCATCGAGGCTGCTCCCTGGTCGCGGTGTCCGCGCAGCCGCTCGAAGCCCGCCACGCAGCGGGCGCGGTCGCCCCTCAGCGCGTCCACAGCCACGGTCAGGGCGACGATCCGATCGCTGAGCGCGGTCGCTGGGAGACCCTCGACGCACTCTCCCCGCAGCGCCGCCACCGCCTGCGCGAGCAGCTCGAGGGGAGTGGGTGCGGCCAGCTCGGGAGCGGTTCTGAGCACCACAGGATTGTAGCAGAACATGAGTTCGTACACGCGCGATGAGAGGCCCTGGGCACGCCACGCCCCCGGGGCGTAGGATTCGGTCTCATGCACGGGTGCGACGGTCGCGGGCGGGACGGCGCCCCCCACGCCCAGCCGCCGGCGCGGCGGGTGCGCCGGCTGTGGCTGCTCTGCGGCTGCGCCACCGTCCTCGCGGTCACGGCCGCCGCGCCGGCGCAGGCGGCGGGAACCGCCACCCCCAACGATCCCTACTTCGTCCAGCACGACCAATGGCCGCTCACCGGGCAGCCGGCGAGCATCGACGCGCCCGGCGCCTGGACGGCGAGCACCGGCACCGGCGTGCTGATCGCCGACATCGACACCGGCGCCGACTTCGCCCATCCCGACCTGGCCGGCCGTCTCGTCCCCGGCGGCCGCTTCACGAAGTGCGACGGGAGCCTGCAGGCCTCCGACCAGGCCTCGGTGCAGGACGACGTCGGCCACGGCACCATGACCACCGGGCTGATGGTCGCCAACACCAACAACGGCACCGGCATCGCCTCGGTCGCACCCGACGCCAGGGCGCTGATCATCAAGGTGATCGACAAGGCGGGCAAGGGCTGCGATGCCGACGTCGCCGCCGCCATCAGGTACGCGGTGACCCGGGGCGCGAAGGTCATCAACATCAGCCTCGGCTCGGACATCCCGCTGGCGCCGCTGCTCGCCGGCAGCGGCATCCCCGACGCGGTGCGGGCCGCCGCCCAGAGCGGGGTCGCGGTCGCGCTCGCGGCCGGCAACAGCTCGCTGCCGTTCAGCGACTACGACTCGATCACCGACGTCGCGCTCATCACCGGTGCTCTCGGCCCCAACGCCTCGGTCGCCCCCTACTCGACCAGCGGCGGCGGGGTGAACATCTACGCCCCGGGCGGCGACAGCGGGCAGTCGACCAGCGGCCCGCACGCCAAGGGCCAGGTGCTCTCCACCGCGCTCACCAACGGCGGCTACAAGGCCGAGCAGGGAACGTCCTTCGCCGCACCGCACGTCGCCGGCGTGCTCGCGCTGCTGATCGCCTGCGGGCTGAACTCCTCCCAGGCGCGGCAGCGCATCCTCTCCACCGCGCGCGGAGGCGGGGGAGGGGTGCCGCGCCTCGATGCGGCGGCGGCGGTGCACGGCGCCGGTCACTGCTGAGCGAGGACACCGGGGCCGGCCTCGATCCGGATCCCGGCGACCCGGGCCGTTGGGAGGACGCGGCGCTGCTCGACGGCCTCTCGGAGTCCGAGCGCCGGATCCGCATCGAGCTGCTCGACGAGCTCACCCGCCAGGGCGCCACCCCGGAGGAGCTGACCGCCGCCGCCGCCGAGAACCGCCTCGCCCTGCTCCCCGCCGAGCTCGCCCTGGGCGGCCGCGGTGGGTACAGGCTCGACGAGGTCGCCGAGCGCGCCGGCGTCGACGAGCACCTGCTGCGCGCCTACGCGACCGCGCTCGGCCTCACCCTCCCCTCGGCGGAGCTGCCGGTGGCCGGCGAGGAGGACGTGGCGGCGGCGCGCGTCCTCGCACGGGTGGTGGAGGCGGGGCTCCCCCCCGACGGGCTGCTCGAGATCGCCCGGATCGCCGGGCAGTGGCTCCCCGCGCTCGCCCAGACGGTGGTGCGGATGGTGGGGGAGACGTTCCTGCACGCCGGCGACACCGAGCTCGACGTCGCCCGCCGCTACCGCGCCGTCGCCGAGGAGCTGCGCCCCCTCCTCGGCCAGACCCTCGAGCACCACCTCACCCAGCATCTCCGCCAGGCGATCCGCTCGGAGGTGCTCAGCCGGTCCCGGATCGCCACCGGGGGCGGGCCGGGGGTCGAACAGGTGGCGGTCGCCTTCGCCGACCTGTCCGGCTTCACCCGGCTGGGGGCGCGGGTCCCAGCCGACGAGGTGGGACGGGTGGCGGGCCGGCTGGCGGCGCTCACCGCCGCCACGGTGGCCCCGCCGGTGCGACCGGTCAAGTACCTCGGCGACGCCGCGATGCTGGTGTCACCCGACCCCGCCGCGCTCCTCGACTCCCTGCTCCGGCTCTGCGCGGCGGTCGAGGCCGAGGGCGAGGCGCTGCCCCGCCTGCATGCCGGCGCCGCCTTCGGGCCGGCGGTGCCGCGTGCGGGCGACTGGTTCGGGCACACCGTCAACCTCGCCAGCCGCATCGCCGACGTCGCCCGGGCCGGCACCATCGTCGGCGACTCGGCGCTCTGCGACGCCACCGCCGCCGGGTACCGGTGGACCCGGCTGCCCCGCCACCACCTGCGCGACGTCCCCGGCCGGGTGGACCTCCACCGCCTCCGCGGTCCGCGGGCGGAGGAGGGTGGCTGAGGGCCTCGACTATCATGTCGAGGCCGTCCGGTGACCCGGAGGCTCCAGGAGATGACGGGGGCGGAGACCAGGGAATGAGGGCTCGGGACGACGTCGTACCCGCGCTGGCGCGCTCGCCGCTCTTCGCGGGGATCTCCAAGCAGGAGCTCCAGGAGATCGCCGGGACCTTCGACGAGACCACCTTCCTCCCCGAGCACGGCGTGCTCCACGAGCACCGCACCGGGCTGGAGTTCTTCTTCATCCTCGACGGCAGGGCCACGGTGGAGGCCGATGGCATCCTGGTCGCCGAGCTGGGGCCCGGCGACTTCTTCGGCGAGGTGAGCGCCCTCGACGGCGGGCCGCGCACCGCGACCGTCCGCGCCGGGACCATGCTCCGCTGCCTGGTCCTGCCCAACGCCACCTTCCGAGACTTCCTCATCGCCCACCCGCGGGTGGCGGTCAACCTCATTCCCGAGATCGTGCGGCGCTTCCGCTCCTACGCCAAGAGCGAGTAGGCAGCTCCTCCTCGGGAACCCGCGAAACCCCCAAAAGCCACGAACACGTCCCTGTGTCTTGACTGCTTCTGATATCACTGATATAACGTCATCAGTCAGCCCGAGAGGGCGTTGATCAGAGAGCAGGGGGCTTACGGCGGCCGCGACGGCCGCTCGAGAGGAGATCCACATGGCTATGACCGAACCGCCGATCGTCGCCGAGGAGCGCGACGAGGCCCACATCTCCGGCAGACCGGTGATGGCGCGCCGCCGCACCGTGGTGTCGGGCGACCCGTCCTTCCGGGTGGTGCAGACCGTCTGGTTCGTGCTCGGACTCGTCGAGGCGATCGTCGGCCTGCGCGTCGTCTTCCGCGCGGCAGCGGCCAACGACACCGGCTTCGTCTCCTTCATCTACGGGCTCAGCGCCCCGCTGGTGGCGCCGTTCCGTGGCATCACCGCCGACTACGTGAGCCGGGCGAACGTGGTCGAGATCGGCTCGCTGATCGGGATGCTCGTCTACCTCATCGCCGCCTACCTGGTGGTGAAGCTGGTGCGCATCACCACGGCGCCGCGGAGCGACGCCTACGCGGACACGACCGAGCGTCACGTCCGCACCACCACCTACGAGTGACCTTTTCTTCCCAAGGCTGACCCCTGTTCCCGGGCCCGGGGCGCGGATGCGTCCCGGGCCCTTCCGCGTCCGTCAGGGCTCGCGATGCGGCTGGGGCAGCGGGCTCGGGGCGCTCTGGACCAGGCACACCGGCACCGGCTTGGGCAGAAGGCATCCGCCCGGAGCCGGCGGCGGCGGCGGTGGGGCGGTGACCCGGCAGGCGTAGTCGTGGTCGACGCTGTCGCTCCACTGCACCAGCCAGACCGCGCCACCGGTGAAGGCGTAGGCGGGGTCGCAGTAGTGCGGAGCGCTCGGATATCCGGCGGCGGGATCGGTCTCCGCGTACCAGACCGGCACCCCGGGCCGGTAGTCCCGTCCGGGGATCCGTGCCCACATCTCGTTGATCGAGTAGATGCCCGCGCTCATGCCGCGCGACCGGAGCATGTCGAGCGCCGCCTCGATGACCCGGGCGTTGAGGGCGAGGCGGGGCGAATCGGCCCAGTAGTTGACGGTCTCGACGTCGAGCCACCACATCGCCGGCTCGGCGCCGGCGTCGGCGGCGCGGGCGACCGCGTCGGCAGCCGCGTTCCACCCGTAGTTGTAGGCGGTGCACGGGTTCTGGGCGGGCTCGCAGGCGCCCGCAGGACCCTGCAGCGCGTGGGCACCGAAGCTCTGGTACTCCGGGCGCGCGTAGTTGACGTTGAGGTACACCGAGGCGTGGGATCCCGCCCGGCGCGCCCAGGCGAACTCCGACGCGAAGCATGGGTTGCCGGTGAACGCGCGTCCCCCGGTGATGCCGACGATGCCGAACGCCGGGTCGTCGGGGTAGCTGTGGCCGCACTGCGGGAAGGAGATGTCGTTGCCGACCGCCTGCGCCGGGTAGTGGGCGGCGGCGGCGGCGCGCACCGGGGTGTGGACGGCGAACCAGACGCCCAGGGCCGTGCTCAGCGCGAGCAGCACGCCGAGCAGGCGGAGGACGCGGACGGGAGCGGGAGGCGTCGTCGCCGGGAGGTGCATGGACGTGGAGGGGAAGGGTCGGCGGGCGTCGTCGGGCCCGGCTGCGAACCCTACCCCATCCCCGGCGGGTGCGCCAGCCCCCCGACCGGTCAGTCGGGCTCCGCCGGGGTCTCCGACGCCGCGACGCCCGGCCGCGCCGCGCGGCGCTCGGCGGTGGCGGTGCGCAGCCTCTCCACCTCCTTGGGCACCCGGTGGGCGGGGCGGCCGGGGGCCACGGCGACGCCGCGATGCCGGCGCGGTCCCGACCAGAGCGCCGGCGGGGCGTCGAGATGGGCGGCGAGCGCGCAGGCGGCCTCCTCGTAGTTCACCCGCCAGCCGCGGAAATGGATCCACGCCTCGTCGGCGCTGCGCTCGGGCACCCACCCCGCCCGCTCGAGGTGGGCGAGGGCGTCGTCGAAGTCCTCGCGGGTGAGCTGGATGGGGTCCTCGGGACGCGGATCCGGGTCGAAGCCGAGGTGCTGGTCGCGGGCCAGCTCGCGCACCGTCACGTAGCCCATCCGGAGCAGCGGGCGGGCGTCCGCGGGGGCGCTGAGCGGGTTGAGGGAGAGGTGCAGCGCGGCGGCGTCGAGCACCGCGAGCAGGCCGATGATCCAGGAGCGCATCGGCTGCGGCGAGCGGAAATAGACCAGCGTGCGGTAGGTGGTGTGGCTCTCCGACACGTCGGCGGCCCAGTCGGTCCACTGCTCGTACAGCCAGCCGAGCTTGCTGATGTTGTCGATCAGCTCGTGGCGGGCCAGCACCTCCGGACCCCATGCGGGCGCGCCGCCGAGGAACTCCAGCATGGTCACCAGCCGCTCGCGGCGGTTGAATGCGCCGTACAGGGTGGGCAGATAGGCGATCTCGAGCGCGACCACCACCAGCCCTCCGGCGGCCGCGCAGAACACCAGCGCGGTCGAGGCTCCGCCCTGCGGGGCCACGAATCCCAGGGTGAACATCGACGAGCCGGCGAGGCGCAGCCCGTCGGGGAGCGAGCCCTGCCCCGGCCACATCATCAGGCCGAAGCCGAGCACCAGCAGCAGGATCCACACCGCCAGCAGCGCCATCAGGAGGGCGGGGGCGCGCAGCGCCCAGAGGCGGTCGCGGGCGGTGTAGTCGTCGAGGCGGCCGCCCGCCAGCAGGAATGCGCGGTGGACGGCTCTGTCCACCACCCCGGTGATGAACGAACTCGTCGACCGCGGGATGACCATCGTGATCAGGACGCTGTTGAGGGTCGCCACGATGATGACGACGCCCGCGGCGACGCCGATCCAGGACAGTGCGTTGCTCATGCCCTCACCAGGCCGGTTGCCAGTGGCTGCCACTCCTTGCCAGTCCGCTCGGAGCTTGTGACAATACCGGCTGCAATCCAGCCTACGTCGCAGCACCGGAGGGGCTCCCTCATGTCCACGTCCACGTCCACACGCCCCCGCGAGCTCCAACGCCGCGCTCTGGCGCGCCGCCGTCCCCACCTCGTGACCCTCGCGGTCGGGCTCTGCACCGCCGCGGTCTCGGCGATCTGGGTGACCGCCGTGGCCGCGCCGGCGCTCACCCCCACACAGTCGGCGGTGCGCTCCTCGCTCGATCCCTCGGTGGAGGGCCAGGCGGTCACCCTGGTGGCGACCGTCGGCGCCGGCGGCGGCGCCCCGACCGGGACGGTCGACTTCAAGGACGGCGCCACCCTGCTCGCCACCCGCCCCGTGTCCGGCGGCCGCTCCAGCCTGACGATCAGCACCCTCACCGTCGGCGACCATCCCATCACCGCCGAGTACGGCGGCGACTCGACCTACGCGGCGTCGACCGCGCCGGCGGTGACCCAGACGGTGGCGACCGCCGGCACCGCCGCGTCGACCACCGCCCTCGCCTCCTCGGTGAACCCGTCCACGGTGGGACAGGCGGTGACCCTGGTGGCCACCGTGACCGGCGCCGGCAAGGCGCCCACCGGCAGCGTCAGCTTCCGCGACGGCGACAGCACCCTGTCGATCCGTCCCCTGTCGGGTGGCCGGGCCAGCCTGGTCACCTCGTCGCTCACCGCCGGCCCGCACACCCTGACCGCCGTCTACGGTGGCGATCCCACCTTCGCCACGTCGAGCTCGGCGGCGGTCAGCCAGACGGTGAGCCCGCCCGGCACCACCGCCACCAGGACCGCGGTCGCCTCCTCGGCGAATCCCTCCCGCAGCGGAGTGCCGGTCACCCTCACCGCCACCGTGAGCGCCTCCGGCGGCACCCCCACCGGCAGCGTGACCTTCAAGGACGGGGCCACCGTGCTGGCGGTGCGGCCACTGGCGGGCGGCCGGGCCACCCTGACCCTGCGCACCCTCGCCGCCGGGCCCCACACCATCACCGCGGTCTACAGCGGCAGTCCCAGCTTCGCCACCTCCACCTCCGCGCCGGTCAGCCAGTCGGTCACCGCCGGGGCGGCCCCGGCGCCGTCCGGCAGCGCCCACGCCTCCCCGATGGCGCGCGGCACAATGACGCGCTGACCGGTTCACCCGAGGAGGCGGATTGATGAGCAAGGAGATCCTGCGGGTGCGGGGGGCGCTGCCCGAGGCGGTGAGCCGCTGATCCGCGGCCCGCGGCCGGGCGGGTGAGCATGCTGGCGGGGGCCGGCTCCAACCTGCTCGCCGCCCGGTACCAGATGGCCCTCTCGCTCGGCTGGCACATCGTCGTCGCCTGCCTCGGCGTCGGTTTCCCGATCGTCATCCTGATCGCCGAGGGTCTGGGGCTGCGCCGCGGCGACACCGTGCACCGTGAGCTCGCCCGGCGCTGGTCACAGGCCGCCGCGGTGCTCTTCGCGGTCGGCGCGGTCTCGGGGACGATCCTCTCCTTCGAGATGGGCATCCTCTGGCCGCAGCTGATGGGCGGCTACGGCGCGGTGTTCGGGCTGCCCTTCGCACTCGAGGGATTCGCCTTCTTCATCGAGGCGATCTTCATCGGGATCTACCTCTACGGCTGGAACCGCCTGAGCCCGGTGCGCCACCTGCTCACCGGTGTGCCCGTGATCGTGGCCGGGGTCCTGTCGGCGTTCTTCGTGGTCTGCGCCAACGCCTGGATGAACGACCCCCAGGGCTTCCGGCTGGTGGGCGGGAGGGTGCTCGACCCCGACCCGATCGCGGCCATGTTCAACCCGGCGACGCCGGTGCAGTCGGCGCACATGATCCTTGCCGCGATCATGGTCACGGGGTACCTCGTCGCCGGGGTGCACGCGCTCGGCCTGCTCCGAGGCCGGCGCGGGCCGGTGCAGCGGGCCGCCTTCCTGATCCCGTTCACCCTCGCGGCGCTGTTCACCCCGGCGCAGATCGTCGTCGGCGACGTCGCGGCGCGCTACGTCGCCGAGCGTCAGCCGGTGAAGCTGGCGGCGATGGAGGCGCAGCCGACGACCGAGATCGGGCCCGACGAGCACGTCGGCGGGGTGGTCGTCGGCGGGAAGCTGCGGTACGCGATCCCCATCCCCCACGGTCTCTCGCTGCTGCTCACCGGGCGCACCGACACCCGCGTGCCCGGGCTCGACGCCGTGCCCGCCGACCAGCGGCCGCCGGTGAACGTGGTCCACCTCGCCTTCGACCTGATGGTCGGGATCGGCACCGGGCTGCTCGTCCTCGGTGGCTGGCTCGGGCTGAGCTGGGGGCGGCGCCGCGACCTGCCTCGCTCGCGCTGGTTCCTCCGCGCCGCGGTGCTGGCGGGGCCGGCGGCGGTGGCGGCGCTGGAGGCGGGCTGGGTGACGACCGAGGTGGGACGCCAGCCCTGGATCGTCTACCGGGTGATGCGCACCGCGGATGCGGTGAACACCGCGCCGGGCCTGGCCGTCGGCCTGTTCGTCCTCATCGCCGTGTACACGGTGCTCACCGTGTCCACCGTCTACGTGCTGCGCCGGCAGGGCCCGGTGGCGAGGTCCTGATCGCGTGGCGCAGATCGTGCTCGTGTTCCTCTGGGTCGGGATCACCGCCTACGTGCTCTTCGGCGGCGCCGACTTCGGCGCCGGGCTCTGGGACCTGCTCGCCGGCGGAGCCGAGCAGGGGAAGCGGGAGCGGGCGCGCATCGAGCACTCCATCGGGCCGGTGTGGGAGGCAAACCACGTCTGGCTGATCTTCGCCCTCGTGGTGGTCTGGACCGCCTTCCCCACCGCCTTCGCGGCGGTCATGGCGACGCTGTCGATCCCGCTCACCGCGGTCGCCTTCGGCGTCATCCTCCGCGGCTCCGCCTTCGCGTTCCGCAAGTCGGTGACCGAGCTGCCGCTGCAGCGGCTGTTCGGCGCCAGCTTCGCGCTCTCCTCGGTGGTCACCCCGTTCTTCCTCGGCACCGCCGCCGGAGCGATCGCCTCCGGCCGGGTGCCGACGACCATCGGCGAGGGCGACGTCCTGCACAGCTGGTTCACCCCCAGCGGCGTCCTCGGCGGGGCGCTGGCGGTGGGCGTCTGCAGCTACCTCGCCGCCGTCTACCTCTGCGCCGACGCCCGCCGCTCCGGCGAGGGCGACCTCGCCGCGCGCTTCCGCCAGCGCGCCCTGCTGATGGGGGTGCTGGTGGGCCTGATCGCGCTGGGTGGGATCGAGGTGCTCCACCAGGACGCCCCCCGCATGTTCGACCGCCTCACCGGCCCGGCGCTGCCGCTGATCTTCGCCAGCGGCGCCCTCGGCCTCGCCTCCCTGGTGCTGCTGCAGATGCGGCGGTACCTGGCGGTGCGGGTGAGCGCCGCCCTGGCGGTGGTGGGGGTGCTCTGGGGATGGGCGGTGGCGCAGTACCCCATGCTGCTGGGCACCCACCTCAGCATCGACGAGGGGGCGGCGCCGGCGTCGACGCTGCGGCCGCTGGTGGTGTGCCTGGCCGCCGGGACGGCGCTGCTGGTGCCGTCGCTGCTGCTGCTCTACGGCATGTTCCAGAGCGAGCCCGGCGAGGACGCTCGGATCCAGCCCTAGGGCTGCCGGCGCACGTCGCTGTGCACCAGCGAGAGGAACTCCTCGCGGGTGCGCGGGTCGCCGAGGAAGACGCCCCGCATGCTCGAGGTCACGGTGCGGCTGTTCTGCTGCTGCACCCCCCGCATCATCATGCAGAGGTGGGCGGCCTCGATGATGACGCCGACCCCGGCGGGCGCGAGCACCTCGTCGACCGCCTCGGCGATCTCGGTGGTGAGCCGCTCCTGCACCTGCAGCCGTCGCGCGAACACCTCGACGAGGCGGGGCAGCTTGCTCAGCCCGATGATCCGGCCGTCGGGGATGTAGGCGACGTGCGCCCTGCCGAAGAAGGGCAGCAGGTGGTGCTCGCAGAGGCTGTACACCTCGATGTCCTTCACCAGCACCATCTCCGAGTAGGGCTCGGCGAAGACGGCGCCGTTGACCACGCCGTGGACGTCCTGGCGATAGCCGCTGGTGAGGAAGTCGAGGCTGCGCGCCACCCGCTCCGGGGTGTTGCGCAGGCCCTCGCGGGTGAGGTCCTCGCCCACCCGGCAGAGCAGCGCCGCAACCAGCGCGTCGGTGCCGGCGTCGACGAGCGCCACATCGGGAAGCTCGCAGGAGCGGTTGCCCCGGAGGGTGCGTGGCGGCCGCGCCGAGGGCCGTGGATGCGCGGTCACGCGCGGCATGGTATCGCCAACGCACCGCAGCGCCGCGTGGTCGCGCGCGGACCCGAGAGAAGGGGCCGCCCACCGAGGAGGAGGGGTGGGCGGCCCCCGGACGTGGTGTCAGCCCAGTGCGGGAACCGTCTCGTACAACGCTCGTTGGCCCTGAAACTTGTGGTGTCTTTGGAGGGTGCGTGGTTCCCGGGCTCAGCGGGGCGATCGCAGCAGGAGCAGCTCGCGCAGCTCACCCTTGCGCACCTTCCCCGAGGCGGTGCGGGGAAGGCTGTCGAGCACGTGCCAGAGCCGCGGCCGCTTGTACTCGGCGAGCTGCTCGCGGCAGAGCCGCTCGAGGTCGGCGACCGGGTCGCCCGCGCTCCGTGGACGCAGCACCAGCGCCGCCGCCACCTCCTCGCCGAGGTCGGGGTCGGGTATCCCCAGCACCGCCGCCTCGGCCACCGCGGGATGCGACTCGAGCAGCCGCTCGACCTCGCGCGCGGCGACGTTGTTGCCCCCGCGCACGATCACCTCCTTGAGCCGGCCGGTGACCGTCACCCGGCCGCCGGCGCCGACCCGTCCGAGGTCGCCGGTGCGGAGGAGGCCGCCGCGGAGAACCTCGGCGGTGGCGCGGCGGTCGCGGTCGTAGCCGAGGAACATCGAGGGCGCCGCCGCCTCGAGCTCGCCCTCGGCGCCGCCCCCGGCGACCCGCACCACGACCCCGCGGAGGGGGAGGCCGACGTCCCCCGGCTCGCCGCCGTCCGCGGGCACCTCGCGCACCGTCAGCGGCGAGACCTCGGTCATGCCGTAGCGCTCGAGCAGCCGGCCGTCGAGGCAGCGGTGGAGCCGCGCCGGCAGCCCCTCGGGGAGCGGCGCGCCGCTGACCACGCAGAGGCGCACCCCGGTCCAGGGCGTGGTCGAGGCCTCGGCGAGGCGGGCGAGCAGGGTGGGCACCGCCTGGACGACGGTCACCTCGCCGCCGGCGAGCAGCCGCTGCACCTCGGCGACGGCCGGACGGCGGAGCAGCCGCACCGCGGCGCCGGCCAGCAGCGACGCGTTGAGGACCGCGCTCATCCCGAAGCTGTGGGCCAGCGGCAGGGCGCCGAGCTGGACGTCGGCGGGGGAGAGGCCGAGCATCTCGGCGGCCACCGCGCCGGCATTGAGCAGCAGGCCGGCGTGGGAGTGGAGTACGCGGCGCGGGGTGCCGGTGGTACCGGAGGTGGCGAGGATCACCGCCGGGGTGCCCGCCGGCAGCGGCGGCGGGTCGGCGGGCGGGTGCTCGACGAGGGTGGCGAGGTCGAGGCTGTCCCGGCCCGGCGGCGCGCCCCCGGGGGTCTCGACGACCACCAGCCGGCGGGCGCCGGTGCCCGCCAGCTCGAGGGCGGCGGCGGCGGCCCCGGCGTTGTCCGGGTCGCAGGCGACCACCCGGGCGCGCATCGCGCGCAGCGCCCGGGCGACCTCGGCGGGCGGCGAGCTGGTGGACACGGGTGCGACCACGCAGCCACGGCGCAGGGCGCCGTAGTAGAGCGGAGGGAAGGCGAGGCCGTTGCCACAGAGCACCGCGACCCGGTGGCCGGCGCCGGCCCCCTCGCGCTCCAGCCAGGCGGCGACCCCGGCGGCGGCGCGGTCGAGGGCGGACGCGGTGAGGACGGCCCCCTCGAGGCGGAGCAGCGCCGCCTCGGGGTCGCGGTGGGCGGCCACCCACGGGAGGGCCGCCAGGGTCAGCACGCGCCCCGCGGGCTAGCGGAGCCGGTACTCGGCCGGCCTGCCGCCGGTGTTGACCACCCTCTCCGACGCCCGCTCCAGGACCCGGCGCACCTGCTGGCCGCTCACCGGGTCGGCGAGGCGCTGGCGGATCTCGGCGATGCTCACCGGCCGTCCGCTCTTGCGCATGATGCCGAGCACCTGGCGGGTGAGCGCGTCCACGGGGCCGTGGCCGTTGGTGGCCGGCTCGGGGGTCTCGACCTCGACCGGCGGCTCCACCACGCCCGGCGCGTCGGCGCCGTGCTCGACCGCCTCGGGTGTGGCCGGCGCCGCCACCACCGCGGGCAGGGTGGGCGGGGGAGGCATGGAGATGGAGGCGGGGCGGGACGGCGCGGGCTCGGCGCGCAGCCGGCCCAGGAGCGCGGGCAGGTCGTCGAGCAGCTGCCGGACGAATCCGGCCGAGCCGCTCACCTCGACCTCGCGCTCGCCGTCGCGCAGCCGCACGGTGTGCAGCTGCTCGGCCGCCGGGCGCGGTGCAGAGGGGGGCGGCGCGCCTCCCGGGCGTGGTGTGAAGGGCGCGCCCCCGGGGCGGGGGGTGAAGGGTGCGCCACCGGGACGGGGGGCGAAGGGCGGGCCGCCGGGGCCGCGCGGCGCGAACGGAGGTGCGCCGGCGGGACGGGGACGCTGCGGGGCGAAGGGGGGGCGGCCGCGGGGGCGATCATCGGGCATGGGACGGCGAGTGTACCCGACCCATCCTTCCTCGCCGATGATCGCCGCAATTGTTCACGTCACGTCGTCGTTACACCCTCAGACCACCGATGCAGCCCGGCACCGCCGCCGGCGGTACCGAGCCCCGATCAGGAGGAGCGCGAGATGGCCGTCCAGGAGACAACCGCGCAGCCGCTGCGCGTGGCTGTCGCCGCCTCCCACCTGGGCTCGCTCGCCGACCCGGTGGTGCGCATCATCGCGGTGGCCTTCATGGTCGGCCAGCTGCTCGACGCGGTGACCACCCACGTGGCCCTGAGCAGCGGCCGCTTCGCCGAGGCCAACCCGATCTTCGCCGGCCCGTTGACCGCGCACCCCGGCCTGGCCTTCGCGGTCAAGCTGCTGCTCGGCATCGCGGTTCTCACCGCCGCGCTGACCCTGATCGGCCCCCGGCGCCGCCGCATGATCCTCGGCGTCCTGGCGATCATCAGCCTGCACGCGCCGCTGATGAACGCGCTGCGGATGGCGGGCGTCCTCTAGCCGGGACACCCGCCACCCACGCGCGGCGGTTACTCGCTCTTCGCGGTCGTCCGGGCGGTGCGGCCGGCGCTGAGCACGCGGTCGCCGTTGGCGCCCGGCTCACCGGTCTCGATCGACTCGCCGGCATTCTCGGGGGTGGGCGCGGGGTCGCCCGGCAGCACGATGCCCGCGGTCATCGGGGTGGGCTCGGGAGCCGCGCCGCCGAGGCCGACAAGGCTGCGCAGGCGGGCGCCGAGCGGGGAGATCATCACCCCGGCGGCGACGCCCACGATGCCGGTGCCGATGAGCACCGCGCGAAGCCGGCGGCGGCGGCGCGGCCGGATGCTCCTCGCCAGCTGCTCGCTGGCGTCGGCGAGCCGCTCACGGGCGCTGAGCTGCAGTTCCTCCGCGGGCTGGGCCAGGCGTCCGGCGGTCTCGGAGAGCACCTCGGCGGCGTGCTCGGCGGCGTCGCTCAGCGCCTCGGCGGCCGTCGCGGCGGCGCTGCGCACCACCGGGGTGGCGGTCTTCTGCGCGGAGCGGGCCCGGCCGGCCGCGGTCACCATGGCGCTGCGGATCACCGGGGTGGCCGCCTTCTGGGCCTCCCGGGCCAGCCCGGTGGCCTTCTCGGCCAGGTCACTCACGGTCTCAGCGGCCTTGCTGCCGACCTCGCCGGCAGCCGAGCCGAAACCCTCGGCGATGTCGGATCCGCGCTCGCGCGCGCCGTCGGCGAGAGCGCTTGCCGACTTACGGCCCCTGAGCATGACGACAACCTCCAATGCCTCCGACCGCGTGCGAGCTCGCTCGCCCCGATGATCGGAGAAAAAGTGCGGCCCCCCTGTGCGCGATCATACCCGCGCAGTACCCCTGTTTCGTGAGGGCCGAGGTGCCGGTCAGGCCGCCGAGCGCCAGCGCGGTCGCCGGGTGCGGCCGGTGGGGAGGCTCAGGGGAGCGTCGAGGAACCAGCGGATGCGGGCCGCGGCGACGCTGCCCACCACCTCGCGCAGGCGCTCCTCGGAGGCGGCGTAGACCGAACCGAGGGTGGGAAAGGCGCCGACCAGGCGGGCGGCGGTGGGCTCGTCGATCCCGGGCAGCTCCATCAGGTGGGTGCGCCGGCGGGCGCGCACCTCGTCGTCCACCGGCGCGGGACCGGAGTCGAAGGGGAGGTCCATCTCGATCGGGGGCAGCGGCATGCACCGATGGTAGCGAACATCCGTTCGCCCGTCAAGCCCGATCGGAGGAGATCGGGACCCTCCTGAGCTCAGCTCCCGCCGTCGCCCGCCGTGGCCACCCGCTCGGGACGGAAGTCGCGGAGCACCCGCCCCGCCTCCCACAGCTCCTGGGAGGCCATCGTGCTCAGCTCCGCGTTGAGCCGGTCGCGGTAGCCCTCGTCGCTGTTCGCCCCGATGACGATGCGCGCCTCGTCGCCCCGCACCACGCTCTGGTAGCACTCCTCGATGAGCGGCTTCACCGCCGCCTCGAAGCGCGGCGCCCAGTCGAGCGCGCCCCGCTGCGCTGTGGTCGAGCAGTTGGCGTACATCCAGTCCATGCCCTTCTCGCCGATCAGCGGGTAGAGGCTCTGGAGCGCCTCCTCCACGGTCTCGTTGTAGGCCTCGCTGGGGGAGTGGCCGTGGGAGCGCAGCACGTCGTACTGGGCCTTGAAGGCGCCCTGGATCAGGCCCATCAGCACCGAGCGCTCGCCGGTGAGGTCGCTGTAGACCTCGTGCTCGAAGGTGGTCTCGAAGGCGTGGCCGCTGCCGATCCCGAATGCGGTGGCGAGGGCGCGCTCGCGGGCGCGCCCGGTGGCGTCGCGCCACACCGCGAAGGAGGCGTTGATGCCCCGCCCCTCGAGGAAGTGGTTGCGCACCGTCAGACCGCTGCCCTTGGGGGCCACCATCACCACGTCGACGCTCTCCGAGGGCACGATGCCGGTGTCCTCGTGGAAGACGATGCCGAAGCCGTGGGAGAAGTAGAGGCAGTCGCCCGGCTTCAGCCGCCTGCTGATCTCCGGCCACATCGCGATCTGCGCGGCGTCGCTGAGCAGGTACTGGACGATCGAGCCCTGCTCGGCGGCGTCCTCGATGCTGAGCAGGTTCTCGCCCTCCTCCCAGCCGTCCTCGAGGGCGCGGTCCATGCTGCGGCCGGGGCGCACCCCGATCAGGACGTTGAAGCCCTGGTCGCGGAGGTTGAGGCTCTGCCCCCGGCCCTGCGGCCCGTATCCGAGCACCGCGGTGACCTCGTCACCGAGGATGGCGCGCTGCCGCTCGACGGGGTAGTCGCTGCGCTCGATGATCTGCTCGGTGACGCCGTTGATCTCGATGGTCTTCATGACGGGTGTTCCCAGGTGGAGGCAGGGGCGGCACGGCCGCGGCGGTCCGCAGGCTGAGGGGAGGATAGGGGTTGGTGCGCCGCCGCCGCCGCCGGCGCCGGGCACTACACTGAGCCTGCCCACCGTCCCCACCGAGGATCGCCCCGTGCCGCTCTACGAATACCGCTGCCAGTCCTGCCTCTCGACCTTCGAGCTGCTGCGTCCGATGGCCGACCGCCAGCTGGCCGCGGTGTGCCCGAGCTGCGAGGGCCGCACCACCATGCCGCTGATCAGCCAGGTGGCGCTGCACGCCGGCGCGGCGGCGTCGGTCCCGGGACCGCGACCGGCCCCACGGCCGAGCGGGGGCGGCTGCGGCACGTCCTGCGGATGCCACTGACCCCCTCCTGATCGCCGGCCCTCTCCCCCCCGGGGGTTGAGGGGCCCGCAAGGAAGGGGGTCGGCCGCACGTATGCAAGGACGTGCGAGCCGGGAGGACAACGGAAGGACGTCTCGGGTGGGGGGGACTTCGCCTCGCGGCCGAGCTCGGGGTGGCAGCCGGGGTCGTATCGGCGATCGCCCTGGCGGCCGCGGGCCCCGCTTCCCGGCTCGCCACCTGGGAGCCCGACCGCTCCCCCCTGCAGCTGAGCGGGGCCACCACCGTCGGCGACCAGCGCCTCGCCGCCGCCCTGGTGCTCGCCCAGCTGCCGCCCCCCTTCGGCGCCGACGCGGTGCCGCTGCCGACCGGCGTCGCGATCCCCACGTGGGTCCCGCAGCCGGTCGCGCCGTCCCCGGCGCCGCCCACCGCGCCGCCGGTGGCGTCCCCGCCGGCCGGGCCGCCGCCCACGGTCGCGCCGTCACCCGCCGCCCCCGCCCCGGCGCCGCGCCGGCAGCCCCCGGCGGCGCTCGGGCCCGGCAGCGCGACCCGGTCGCCGCAGCCTCCGCCGCGGGCCCCGGTACCGGTGCCGATCCCGACCGCCCCGCCGCCGCCGCCGGTGACCGCCCGGCTGGACGGGCCCTCGGCGCAGACCCTGTCCGCGCTCAACCAGGCGCGCAGCACCAGCGGGCTCAGCGACCTGCGTCCCGACGCGGCCCTGACCCGCGCCGCGCTCGAGCACGCCGCCCAGATCGCCGCCCAGGGGCAGATGACCCACACCGGCTACGTCGACGACGTCAACTCCCAGGGGGTGAGCTGGCAGGGGCTCGGCGAGGTGCTCGGCGCCTACGCCCAGGCCCCCGACCCCGCGGTGATCAACCAGCTCTGGCTGCAGAGCGCCGAGCACCGGCCCATCCTCCTGGACCCCCAGTACCGCGCCGTCGGGGTCGGCTGGGTGCAGAGCAGCTCCGGCTGGTGGTACGTCGCCGCGATCTTCATGTACTGACCGCCGGGACAGCCTCCGGCGCGGGCTGCGTCGCCCGTCCCCTCGTCCCCTCGTCCCCTCGCCACAATGGCGCGCGTGAAGGCGAAGCGGCCGTGCCCGGGCTGCGGGCGGGTGCTCAGTGGCGAGGCCCGGTTCTGCGTCGGCTGCGGCGCGGAGCTTCCCCCGGTGGCCGACGAGCCCGAGCCCGACGACGAGCCCGAGCCCGAGCCCGAGCTCGAGCCGATCCCGGTCCCCGCCGCGACCGTGCCCGCCGCCGCCGTGTCCCCGCCGCCCCCTCCTCCACCGGACCCCGTCCCGCAGCCGTCCCCGCCGCCCCCCGGGGCCGGGCTGGTGGCCTCGGCGGGCGAGGTGGCGACCCAGCACTTCGACCGCTACGCCGGCACCGGCGGGGAGCTCCCTCCGGCCGCCGATCCGCCCCCGCCGGCGGCGCCCACCGGCCCGGCCCGGCCCGACATCAGCCTGGTCGGCGCCTTCCGCCGGCTCGCCCGGCGCAGCCCGGTGAGCGCCGGGGTCGTGTCCGGCCTCGGCGGGGTGGCGGGGGTGGCGCTGTTCGGGCTCGCCGTCGGGGGGCTGGTCCGGGCCGCCCACGGCAGCCAGGGATGCTCGACCGGGGCGCTCTCCGGCAGCCTCCAGGGCGGCTGCCTCCAGGCGGGCTCGACCAACGGGGTGCTCACCGACTGGAACGCGATGCTGTGGTCGGTCCAGGGCGTCGGGGTGTCGTTCACCGCCGGCGAGGGCGGGCTGGTGGTGCGGCTCCCGCTCGGCCTCGGGATGCTGCTCAGCGCGGTGGTGCTGGCGGTCGCGGGCGCCGTCAGCGTGCGCCTGGTGCCGCCCCGGCGGATGCGCGACGTGGTGCTCCGCGCCGCGGTGATCGCGGTCACCTACACCGCGGGGATGCTCGTCCTCGCCCTCTTCATCGCCGCCCGCGGCGATCGCCTGACCGTCGGCGCCGACAACGGCCTGCTGCTGCTCTGGGGGCTCCTCCTCGGCTTCACCGGCTCGATCGCGGGGATGTTCCGGCGGCTCTTCGGCAGCGCCGTCCCGCGGGGGCCGCTGGCCCTCGCCGCCGGGCGCCTGGGGGGATGGGCGGGGATCCTCGAGGCCGGGATGGTGGGCACCGCGGCGGCGCTCGCGCTCGGGGCGCTGCTCGGGGTGGTGGCCGCCGCCACCCACCTCGGCGAGGCCGGCACCGTGCTCCGCACCGCCGTCCTCGATGTCACCACCCGGCCGCTGCCCTCGTCACCGACCGGCACCGTCGCCGCGGTCGGGTACCTGGTGCTCGCGCTGCCCACCCTCGCCGCCTGGGTGCTCGCCTACTCGCTGATCATCCCCACCGTCACCGTGGGCACGCCGCTGAGCACCACCGACTACGGGCTGCTCGCCGGCGACCACGACGCCTGGCTCTGGGCGGTGGTGGCGCTGCCGATCGCCGTCACCCTGCTCACAGGCTACGTCGCCGCCCGCCGCCGCGGCTCGGCGTCGGTCGAGATGGCGCTGCTCGACGGCGCCCTCGGCGGCCTGGCGCTCGCGGTGATCGGCTTCCTGGTGGTCGTGCTCCTCGACGGCGGCGGCACCCTCTCGCTCAGCGGGCTCGGAGGCATCCCCGGCGGCGTGGCCGGCGGCAACTTCCTCTTCGGCCCGGGGATGCAGTACACCCTCGGCGCCCTGCTGCTCTGGGGGGTGGTCGGCGGGGCGGCGGGGGGCTACCTCTCGCTGCTCCTCCTCGCCCGCGGCATCCGCCCGCCTTTGCTGCGCCGCTACGAGACCGCGCCGCCCCCGTCCGTCCCGCTCCAGGCCGCCTGTCCCGGCTGCGGCGTCCCGGCCGCGCCCGGGGCGCGCTTCTGCAGCGCCTGCGGCGCCACCATGCAGCCGTCCGAGGCCGGGTAGGTCAGGCTCCGCCGGCGAGCGCCGGCAGCCTGCTCACCGCGATCCCGTCGAGGTCGAGCACGCCCTGCTCGGCGCCGCCGGAGCGGGACGGCGCGAAGCTGCGGCGATGGTGGGGGGTGACCCCCAGGGTGCGCAGCGCCTCGAGGTGCTCGCGGGTGCTGTAGCCGGCGTTGCGCTCCCACCCGTAGCCGGGGTGGCGCACCGCCAGGCGGGCGAGCAGGCGGTCGCGGGTGACCTTGGCGACCACCGACGCGCACGCGATCGCGTAGGAGAGGGCGTCGCCGTCCACCACCGCGGTGTGCGGTCCGACGTCGTCGAAGCCGGCGATGCGGCGCCCGTCGACGAGCACGTGGTCGTAGGCGCCGATGCGCCGCAGCGCCCGGCGCATCGCCAGATGGCTGGCGTGGTAGATGTTGATGCGGTCGATCTCCGCCACCGACGCCGCGCCCACCGCGACCACGGTGCGCCGCCTGATCTCCGCCGCCAGCCGCTCGCGCTGCCGCGCCGACAGCGTCTTGGAGTCGCGCACCCCGGCGATGCGCCGGCAGTTGGGGGGCAGCAGGCAGGCGGCGGCGACCACCGCCGAGCAGAGGCTGCCCATGCCGCACTCGTCGACGCCGACCACCCGCCGGGCCCCCGACTGCCACAGCGTCCGCTCCATGCGCAGCGTGGGGATGCTCGGCGCCACGGGCGTCATTGTAGGAAGGGAGAGGGGGCGGAGTTTGGCGACGGCGGCCAAGCCGACCCCGGCGGCCGCTCTGGTACGGTGATCGCGCCCCGATGCGGGCTCAGCCGTGCCCACCCTCCCGATGACGAACGAGATGAACCGCTCCATCCTCTGGACCGACGTGGGGCCGCGCGACGGCCTCCAGAACCTGTCCGGCACGGTCCCCACCGAGGTGAAGGTGCGCCTGGTGCGCGGCCTGCTCGAGGCCGGGGCGTCGCGGGTCGAGGCCACCTCGTTCGTGAGCCCGCGCTGGGTGCCGCAGCTCGCCGACGCCGCCGCCGTGCTCGCCGCCCTCGGCGACGAGGCGCCCGGACGGATCCGGGTGCTGATCCCCAACCTCCGGGGATTCGAGATGGCCGCCGACGCCGGCGCGAGAAACGTGCTGGTCACGATCGGGGCCACCGACTCCTTCAACCGGCGCAACATCAACCGCAGCGTCGCCGAGTCGCTGGACGACATCGCCGCGATCACCGCGGCGGCGGCGGCGTCCGGCTGCGTCGTCGACGTCGCCCTGTCGGTGTGCTGGGGCTGTCCGTTCGAGGGTGAGGTCGAGCCCCGGCGGGTGGTCGAGCTCTGCGCCGAGATCGCCGCCCGCGGCGCCGCCGAGGTGGGCATCGCCGACACCATCGGCGTCGCCGAGCCGGCGCGGGTGAGCGCGCTCTGCGCCGCGGTGGCCGCGGTGGTGCCGCCGGAGCGGCTCTCACTCCACGTCCACGACACCCGGGGCCAGGGGGTCGCCAACGTCCTCGCCGCGTACGCGGCGGGGGTGCGGCGGTTCGAGGGCTCGGTGGGCGGTCTGGGCGGCTGCCCCTTCGCGCCCCGGGCCACCGGCAACGTCTGCAGCGAGGACGCGCTGCTCGCGCTGCACGCGGCCGGGGCCGAGAGCGGTGTCGATCTCGACGCCTACTGCGCCGTGGCCGAGCGTCTCGGTGAGGACCTGGGCGTGACCCTGCCGGGGAAGCTGCACCGCGCCGGCGTCTGGCATCCCGAGCGGGTGGCGGCCGCCGCCGGTGGGGTCGCCGATGGCTGAGGCGCCTGCGCACCCCGTGCCCCCCGCCGCCGGCGATCCCCCCGTGCGCGTGCCCCACGGCGCCCACACCGCCGCCGACGTGGAGCGGCGCCTCGCCCGGGCCCGCGCCGGTGGCTCAGAGCGCGCCCGCCAGAAGCTCGCCGAGCAGGGCAAGCTCCCGGTGCGCGAGCGCATCGCCCGTCTCTTCGACCCCGAGACCGCCCTCGTCGAGGACGGGCTGCTCGCCAACTGCGAGGCCCCCGACCTCCCCGCCGACGGCGTCGTCACCGGCATCGGCGTCCTCCACGGCCGCCACTGCGCGGTGATGGCCAACGACTCCTCGGTGAAGGCGGGCTCGTGGGGGGCGCGCACCGTTGAGAAGATCGTGCGCATCCAGGAGACCGCCGAGCGGCTGCAGATCCCGCTCGTGTACCTGGTCGACAGCGCCGGGGCGCGGATCACCGACCAGGTGGCGATGTTCCCCGGGCGGCGGCACGCCGGGCGGATCTTCCAGAACGAGGTGCGGCTCAGCGGACAGGTGCCCCAGCTCTGCGTGCTCTTCGGCCCCAGCGCGGCCGGTGGCGCCTACATCCCCGCCTTCTGCGACGCGGTGATCATGGTCGAGGGCAACGCCTCGATGTACCTCGGGTCGCCGCGCATGGCCGAGGTCGTGGTGGGGGAGAGGGTCACCCTCGAGGAGATGGGCGGCGCCCGGATGCACTGCTCGGTGAGCGGCTGCGGCGACATCCTCGTCAAGGACGAGGACGCGGCCCTGCGGATCGCGCGCGAGTACCTCGCGTACATGCCGGCCAACTGGCGCGAGACCCCGTCGCCGGCGCCGCCACGCCCGCCGCTGGCGACCGCGAGGCCGATCGAGGAGGTGATCCCGCTGGAGGCGGCGCGCGGCTACGACGCCCTGGAGGTGATCCGCGCGCTGGTCGACGAGGGCTCGCTCCTCGAGGTGAAGCGGCTCTTCGCCCGCGAGCTGATCACCGGTTTCGCGCGCATCGACGGCCGCACGGTGGGCGTCGTCGCCTCGCAGCCGCGCTTCAAGGGCGGGGTGCTGTTCGTCGACTCCGCGGACAAGGGGGCGCGCTTCGTCACCCTCTGCGACGCGTTCAACATCCCCCTGGTCTGGCTCGCCGACGTGCCCGGGTTCATGATCGGCTCGTCGGTCGAGCGCCAGGGCATCATCCGCCACGGCGCCAAGATGATCGCCGCCCTCGCCGTCGCCAGCGTGCCCAAGGTGTGCGTGGTGTTGCGCAAGTCCTACGGGGCGGGGCTCTACGCGATGTGCGGCCCCGCCTTCGAGCCCGACTGCACCATCGCCCTGCCCTCCGCGCAGATCGCGGTGATGGGGCCGGAGGCGGCGGTCAACGCCGTCTACTACAACAAGATCCAGGAGCTCCCGGAGGAGGACCGGGCCGCCTACGTGCAGCGGCTCCAGGACGAGTACCGCGACGACATCGACATCTTCAAGCTCGCCGGCGAGCTGGTGGTCGACGCGGTGGTGCCGGCGCCGCTGCTGCGCGAGGAGCTGGCCGCGCGCCTCGCCGCCTACGCGTCGCGCCGGCGCACCCAGGTGCCCCGCCACCACGGCGTCTTCCCGGTGTGATCGAGGTCACCGGAGCGGCGCAGCTGCAGGCCTGGCGCGACGGGGTGATGCCGCCGGTCGAGGAGGTGCGTCCCCGCCTGTGGTCGATCCCGGTGCCACTGCCGAAGAACCCGCTGCGCTACGTCCTCGTCTACGCGCTGGAGTGCGACGACGGGATCGCCCTGGTCGACGCCGGCTGGAACACCGAGGAGGCGTGGGCCACGCTCGGCGCCGGCCTCCAGACCCTCGGCGCCACCATCGAGCAGGTGAAGGCGGTGCTGGTCACCCACATCCACCCCGACCACTACGGGCTCGCCGGGCGGATCCGCGAGGCGTCCGGCGCCTGGGTGGCGCTGCACCCCGCCGACGCCGCGGTGCTGCCGGAGCGCTACGAGGAGGTCGACGCGCTGCTCGACCGGATGGCGGAGCTCATGCGCTCGTGCGGCGTGCCCCAGCTCGAGCTCGACGAGCTGAGCTCCGCCTCGATGTCGATCCGGCAGTTCGTGGAGGTGACCCAGCCCGACCGTCTCCTCGACGACGGCGACGTGGTGCAGCTGGGCGGGCGCGAGCTGCGCGCGGTGTGGACCCCCGGGCACTCGCCCGGGCACCTCTGCTTCTACGACGCCGCTCAGCGGCTGCTGCTCGCCGGCGACCACGTGCTGCCCCGGATCAGCCCCAACATCTCGGTGCACGCCCAGCAGCGTCCCAACCCGCTCGCCGAGTTCCTCGACGCGCTGCAGAAGGTGCGCGGCCTCGACGTCGACGAGGTGCTGCCCGCGCACGAGTACCGCTTCCGGAACCTCGCCTCGCGTGTCGACGACCTGCTCGCCCACCACGCCGAGCGGCTGAGCGCCATCGAGGCGATGGTGGCCGCCACCCCGGGGATCACCTGCTGGAACCTCACCGTCGCGCTTCCGTGGTCGCGGCCGTGGTCGGACATCCCGCCGTTCATGCGCCGCGCCGCCAACGGTGAGACCCTGGCCCACCTGATGCTGCTGCTGGCCGCGGGACGGCTGGCGCGGCACGGCGGTGAGCCCTGGCGCTGGGAGCCGCCCCCCGCCTAGCACCGGGGACGCGGGTCGTGACGTCTGTGACCGGATCGCGACACCTGTGACCACATGTCACAAACGCACCGCGCACCACAAGGGAACCACACCTGCCGTCGTCTCCCTGTTCGGCCGGAGCCTCTCTCCGGACAACAGCGTGGGGTGCAGCCCACGTGGGGAACAGATCCATGAAGAGACGGATCAGCCTTGTGGTCGGGTCGGCGGCCCTTGCCGGCGCCACCGCGGCGTTTGCCATCGGCGGGACGCACGCATTCGCCGAGACGGCGATGTCGGCCTCGGCCTCGGGCCCGGTGTCGATGCAGCTCGACGTCGCCAGCCTGCCGGCGATCTCCGCCCCCGCTGTCGACACCGCGTCGCTCTTCGGCTCCGCGCAGTCGCTCGCACAGTCCCTCGGCCTGCCGCTGCCGCCGCTGCCCGTGGCGATTCCCGGCCTGCCGGATCCCAGCAGCGTTCTCAACGATCCCACCGGCTTCGTGACCGGCATGGTCAGCAACCCGATGGGCCTGCTGAACCTGGTCAGCGTCAGCTCGATCCTGGCTCCCGTCCAGGGCCTGACCGGCGGCGCCGGCAGCCTCGGCGGCGTGCTGTCGATGCTTCCCGATCCCAACGCGCTGCTCGGCACCATCCCCGGCGCTTCGGTGCTCCAGGGCCTGATCGGCAACACCGCGCTCTCCGGCGTGATGGGCACCGTGACCGGCGCCATCAGCGATCCGATGAGCCTGATGAGCCTCATCTCCGGCGGCCCGCTGGGCAGCGTGACCGGCATCCTCGGCGCGCCGACCAGCATCCTCTCCCTCGTGGGCAGCAACCCGACCGGCGTCATCAGCAGCACGCTCGGCACCGTCACGGGCCTCGACCCGACCGGCCTCCTCGGTGGCGTCACCGGTGGTGGCGGCTCGCTGGGGATCGCCAGCGGCCTCCTCGGCACCGTCGCCGGCCTCGATCCCACCGGCCTGGTGGGCGGCCTTCTCAACGGCCTCGGCGGCAACCCGCTGAACGCCGTGACCGGCCTCGCCGGCAACCCGACCGGCGCTGTGACCGGCGTGCTCGGCACCGTCGCCGGCCTCGATCCCACCGGCACCCTCCCCGGCGTGGTCGGCACCGTGACCTCGACCCTGGGCGGCGTCACCGGCGGCTCGGCCTCCGCGCAGACCAGCGCCGGCGGCTCCCAGGCCTCGATCAACCTCAACGTCCCGGCGGTGCCGCAGGTGACCCTGCCGGCGCTTCCCATGATCCCCTCGGTGGGCGGCCTGACCAGCACGGTCACGGGCACCCTCAACACCGTGACCGGCACCGTCAACGGCCTGCTGGGCTCGGTCACCCACGCGCTTCCCGTGTCGGTCCCGTCGGTCTCCGGCCTGACCGGCAACCTGACCAAGTCGCTTCCCGTCTCGGCGAACGTCTGCCTTCCGGTGGTCGGCTGCCTGTAGACGGGTGAAAGGGGGCCTCGAGAGAGGGGGACCCCGGAGCGAGGGGGGTGGGGCAATGCGCCCCGCCCCTCTCTTTCATTTAAAGCGCTGGCTTTTGCGGGGTTTGACGTTTTTGGAAGAGGCGCCCCACGTTGCGGCTGCCCCAGCCCCGCCACCGGGTCGGGAGTGAAGCTTGGAGGGATACGGGTGACGAGACGGGGGGTCCGCCGCATTGCCGGCGTGATGGTGTCGATGGGAGTGGCCCTGATGGGGATGCAGGGCGTGGCGCCGGCGATCGAGCCGGTGGCGGCGCGAGCGGCGTCCCCGGCCTGCGGCCCGGCCCCGGCGGGCACGGCCCGCTGCCTGGGGCTGTTCCTGCACTCGCCGGCGCGGCGCGCCGCGGCGCCCGGCGCCGGTCCCGCCGGGGGGCTGAGCCCGGCCGAGCTGCGCTCCGCGTACAACCTGCCCGGCGCGTCCGGGGCCCGGGGCCGCTTCGTGGCCATCGTCGACGCCTTCGACGATCCCAGCGCCGAGGCCGACATGAACGTCTACCGGGCCGCCTTCGGGATCCCGGCCTGCACCATCGCCAGCGGCTGCTTCCGCAAGGTCGACCAGCGCGGCGGCCAGCACCTCCCCGCCCCGGACGCGGGCTGGGCGCAGGAGATCAGCCTCGACCTCGAGATGGTGTCGGCGGCCTGCCCCGACTGCCGCATCCTCCTCGTCGAGGCCGACAGCGCCGACATGACCGCGCTGGGCGCCGCCGAGAACATCGCCGCCGGCTCCGGCGCGGGGGCGGTGAGCAACAGCTTCGGCTCCTCGGAGACCTCGGACCAGGTCGGCTGGGACCTCCAGTACTTCACCCACCCCGGCGTCGCCCTGGTGGCGGCCTCGGGCGACAACGGCTACGGCGCGATGTACCCGGCGTCCTCGCCGCTGGTCACCGCGGTGGGGGGCACCAGCCTGACCCAGGGCGGCGGCGCCCGGGGCTGGACCGAGAGCGCCTGGAGCGGCAGCGGCAGCGGCTGCAGCGCCTACGAGCCCAAGCCGGCCTGGCAGCACGACTCGACCTGCTCGCGGCGCAGCGTCGCCGACGTCGCCGCGGTCGCCGACCCGCACACCGGCGTCGCCGTCTACAACAGCTACCGGTCGGCGGGCTGGTCGGTCGCCGGCGGCACCAGCGCCGCGGCGCCGATCATCGCCGCGATCTACGCGGTGGCCGGCAACGTCCGGTCACTGGTCGGCGCCGGCCACGCCTATGCCAACGCCGGGGCGCTCAACGACATCACCCAGGGCAGCAGCAACACCCTGCTGTGCCTGTTCGGCGCCGCCTGCGGCCCCGCCGCCGGCTACGACGGCCCCACCGGGCTCGGCAGCCCCGCGGGGACCGCGGCCTTCTGACCCACACCAGCGACGGACGGATGGATCGACGGCGGGGGGAGCACGCGGCTCCCCCCGCCCTCAGCCGGCTCCGAGGGGGTGGGCGCCGAGGAAGCCGAGCATCCGGCCGAAGGCCTCCAGCGGGCGCTCCATCGCAAAGGCGTGGCCGGCGCCCTCGAGCTCCTGGTACTCGGCGCCGGGGATGCCCGCGGCCACCAGCCGGCCCTCCTCCACGGGGATGAGGCGGTCGGCGGTGCCGTGCTGCACCAGGGTGGGCATGGCGATCTCGCCGAGGCGGGCGGAGACGTCGAAGGCGCGACCGGTGGCGAGGTCGCCGATCGCCCGCATCGTCGCCAGCGCCTCCTCGGGTCGCGCTCCCGAGGCGGTGAGCAGCTGGCCGAGATCGCGCACCGAGGGGTTCTCGGCGAGGAAGCCATCGCTGAAGAGCAGCGGCAGCAGGCGGTCGAGGGCGGCCCCGGGGTCGGAGCTCATCTGCGCGGTGGCCTGGGCGAGCTCGACAACCTGGCCGCCGGCGGCGAGGTGCAGTGGCGAGGCGCTGGTGCAACCGAGCAGCAGTGAGCCCACCCGGTCGGGATGGTCGAGGGCGAGGCTGAGCGCGATCATCCCGCCCATCGAGACCCCGTGGACGTGGGCCCGCTCGACCCCGGCGGCGTCGAGCACCGCGGCGGCGTCGGCGGCCATGGTCTCGACGGTGTAGCCCTCTCCGCTCGGCCCGGAGCCGCCGGTGCCGCGGTTGTCGAAGCGGAGCACCCGGAAGCCGCCGAGCAGGGGCAGCATCGGCACCCAGGCGTCGCTGCTGAGGCCGAAGCCCATCACCAGCAGCAGCGGCTCACCCTCGCCCTGCTCCTCCCAGTGGATGCTCGCGCCGCTCGCCTCGGTTGTGGGCACCGCCACTCCTCCCTGAACCCGGGTCTCGCCGCCGGCGCACAGCGTAGGCCGGGGCGATGCCGGGCCGCGTCAGCGGGGCGGTGCGGACAGCACCCTCCCGGCCGGGAGGTGGTGATGGCCCGGTGACCGGTCGGCCACGACGTCCGTGTCTGCGAGAATCGGCGCTCATGACCGAGCCGCTGCTGATGATCCCCGGCCCCGTCCCGGTGCGGGCGGACGTCCTCGAGGCGCTGGCCGAGCCGGTGCGCAGTCACACCTCCGCCGAGAACGCCGCCGCGGTGCGGCGGGCCCAGCGGGGGATCCGCGGGCTGGTGGGCTCGGAGGCGGCGCTGGTCCACGTCTTCGCCGGCTCCGGGACGCTGGCGATGGAGGTGGCGCTGGTCAACCACGCCCGCTCCGGCGACCGGGTGGTGGTGTGCAGCGAGGGCTACTTCGGCGACCGCTTCGTCGAGATCGGCACCGCCCTCGGCCAGGAGGTGGTGCCGCTGCGCTCCGAGTGGGGGCGGCGGCTCGACCCCGAGGAGCTGCGCCGCGCCTGCGCCGCCGGCCCCGCGCCCGCCGTGGTCACGGTGACCCACGTCGACACCAGCACCGGGGTGCTCACCGACGTCGCCGGGCTGGTCGCCGCCGCCCGGGAGTGCGGCGCCCTGGTGGTGCTCGACGGGGTGTGCGCCACCGGAGCGGTGGAGGAGTCCATGGACGCCTGGGGCGTCGACGTGGTCATCACCGGGGCGCAGAAGGGCCTGGGCCTTCCCCCCGGCCTCACCGTCGCCGCCGTCTCCGACCGCGCCCGCGAGCGCCGCGCCGAGGTCGGCTCGATCGCCGCCTACTACGCCGACCTCCGCCGCTGGGAGCCGGTGATGGAGGAGCCCACCCGCTACTTCTCCACCCACGCCACCAGCCTCATCCGCGCCCTCGGGGTCTCGCTCGACGCCATCGAGGCCGAGGGGCTGGGGCCGCGCTTCGAGCGCCACCGCCGGGTGGCCGCGGGGCTGCGCGCCGGGATGGGGGCGCTGGGGTTGACCTCGCTCACCGAGGCGGCGGCGCTGGCCCCGACGCTCAGCGTGCTCGCCGTCCCCGACGGGGTGGGGGAGGCCGATCTCCGCGCCGGCATGGCCGCCCGGGGGGTGGTGGTGGCCGGCTGCCTGGGGGCCTTCGCCGGCCGCGGCATCCGCGTCGGGCACCTCGGCAGCGTCGGCGCCGCCGAGGTCGAGCGGACCCTGAGGGCGGCGGCGGACAGCCTCGGTGCCGACCCGGCGGCCGCGCTCGAGGCGGCCGGCGAGCACCTCGGCGCCCTCACAACCTGACCTCCGGCCCGCCGGTTTATCTGGAGGTCATCCTGCAGGGGTAATCTGCGGCGTGACGGGGTAGTCTCACGCCCGGATCCCTCTCATGTCCGGGTACCCCTCAGGAGCCCATCCGCACCATGTGGCAGAACGTCAAGACCGCCTTCCTCCTCGCCCTCCTCGACGGGCTCTTCCTGCTCGTGGGCGGTGCCATCGGGCATCGCAGCGGGCTGATCATCGCCGCCATCTTCGCCCTGGGGATGAACGGCATCGCCTACTGGAACAGCGACAAGCTGGCGATCGCCGCGGTCCGCGGCCAGGAGGTGACCCCCCAGCAGTTCCCGGCGCTGCACCGCATCGTCGACGAGCTCTGCGCCGCGGCGAAGATGCCGAAGCCGCGGGTGTACATCTGCGACGACCCCTCGCCCAACGCCTTCGCGACCGGTCGCAATCCCCAGCACGCGGCGGTCTGCTGCACCCAGGGCATCCTCAACCTGGTCACCGAGCGTGAGCTCCGCGGCGTGCTCGGCCACGAGCTCTGCCACGTCCGCAACCGCGACATCCTCACCGCCTCGCTGGCGGCGACGATCGCGATGGGGATCTCGTTCATCGCCCAGATGGGCCAGTTCGCGCTGATCTTCGGCGGCTTCGGCGGCAACCGCGACGGCGAGGGCGGGGAGTCCTGGGTGACGGTGCTGCTGCTGATCATCGTGGCGCCGATCGCCGCGACCATCATCCAGCTGGGGATCAGCCGTGCCCGCGAGTACCAGGCCGACACCTGCGGCGCCCAGCTCTGCCACGACCCGCTGGCCCTGGCCAACGCCCTGCAGAAGCTGGAGGCGGCGACCCGCCGCATCCCCATGCAGGTGGCGCCGGCGGTGGCGCCGCTCTTCATCGTCAACCCCTTCGGCGGCCGGCGGCCCTCCTTCGCCAACCTCTTCTCCACCCACCCGCCGCTCGAGGAGCGGATCGCCCGCCTCCAGCGGATGGCGCAGGGCAGCTAGCCGGTCGGGCCGGCGCGGCGCAGCCCCGTGGGCCAGGCCCTCACCTCCCTCGTCGACCACGTCGGCGTCCTCGCCTACGTGATCGTCCTGCTCGGCGTCGGCATCGAGTCGATGGGGGTGCCGGTGCCCGGGGAGACGGTGCTGATCGCCGGCGCCCTGCTGGCGGCGCGGGGCAACCTCGACCCGGCGCTGGTGGCCGCCTGCGCCTGCTTCGGAGCGGTGGCCGGCGACAACATCGGCTACCTCGTGGGCCGGCGCTGGGGGCAGCGCCTCGCCCGCGTGCCCGGGGTGCGGCGCATCTACGACGAGCGGCGGATCGCCGTGGCCCAGGCCTTCTTCCAGCGCTGGGGGGTGCTCGCCGTCTTCCTCGGCCGCTTCGTCGCCCTGTTGCGGATCTTCGCGGGCCCGCTGGCGGGCATGAACGGGATGCCCTGGCCGCGCTTCTTCGTCGCCAACCTGCTCGGCGGCGCCCTCTGGGTGGGCGCGGTGATGGCCGCGGTGCTGCTGGTCGGCGATCGCGCCGTCACCCTGGTCACCCGCTCCGGCTACATCGGCCTCGGCGTGGTGGTGGTCCTCGGCGCCGGCGCCTGGTGGTGGCACCGGCGCCGGAGGCGCCACGATCGGGAGGAGGGCGAGCGCCTGCTGCTCGAGCAGGCCCGCCGGGCCTCGGGCCCGGGCGGGAGCTGAGCCCGACGAGGGGCTAGCGGCGGCGGCGGGGGCGTGCGCCCCCGCCACGGCGGCGCTGCGGAGGGCCGCCCTCGGTGTCGTTGACCAGCGGACCCTCGCCCGCGGGGGCGATGCCGTCACCCTGGACGAAGACCTTCCGCGCGCCCACGTCGACGAGGTAGGCGAGCGTGGTGGCCCCGCTGCCGCCCGGGTCGGGCATCAGCGACACGTCCGAGATCACCCCCGTTCGGCGGCTGCCGCCGTACGGGAAGCTGACCCTGGTTCCGATGGAAAGAGAGGACGCGGGGAGATCCCCGCTCATCGAACTCCGGCCCGGAAGCATTCACTGCAGTACACGGGGCGGTCGCCGCGCGGGACGAAGGGCACCCGGGCGACGCCGCCACAGGACGCGCAGGTCACCTCGTGCATCTCGCGGGGGGCGCGGTCGCCGCGGGGGCCGTCGCCGAAGCCATTGCCGGCGCCACCACCACCGTTCATTCCCGCGGCCTTGCGGGCGGCGCGGCACGAGGAGCACCGCGAGGGGGCGTTGACCAACCCGCGAGAGGCGAAGAACTCCTGCTCACCGGCGGTCCAGATGAAATCCATGCCGCACTCGCGGCAGCGAAGGGTTTGGTCGACCGACACGCGCCTAGATCCTCCATCGGCGCGTAGCGGCGCCAGGGCTTTGAGACACAAAGACAATACACCCTGCCGGGGACGACTGCTAGCATCGTCACACAACCCTGGACAGGAGCGGGCCGAACGGCGCACAGGGCGTCGCGGTGGCCGCCGGTGGGGGATGGGAGACACCTGCCATGCGCACTCCGCGACGCAACCTCTTCACCTCGGAGTCGGTCACCGAGGGACACCCGGACAAGATCGCCGACCAGATCTCCGACGCCGTCCTCGACGCCGTCCTCTCCAAGGATCCGCTCGGACGTGTCGCCTGCGAGACGGCCCTGACCACCGGCACCGCCCTGGTCTTCGGCGAGATCACCACCGACTGCTACGTCGACATCGCCCGGGTGGTGCGCCAGACCATCCGGGAGGTCGGCTACACCCGCGCCAAGTACGGCTTCGACTACGAGACCTGCGGGGTGCTGGTCTGCATCGACGAGCAGTCGCCGGACATCGCTCAGGGGGTGAATGTCGGCGGCGCCGGCGACCAGGGGATGATGTTCGGGTTCGCCTGCGACGAGACCCCCGAGCTGATGCCCGCCCCGATCCAGCTCGCCCACCAGCTGGCCCGCCGGCTCAGCGAGGTGCGCCGGTCGGGGACCCTGCGCTGGGCACGGCCCGACGGCAAGACCCAGGTGACCGTCCAGTACGACGACGCCGGCCGGCCGCGCCGGGTCGACACCGTGCTGGTGAGCGTGCAGCACTCCGAGGACGTCAGCAACGAGCAGATCTTCGCCGACGTCCAGGAGCATGTGGTCACGCCGGTGATCCCCGCGGCCTGGCTGGACGGCGACACCAAGCGCTACGTCAACCCCACCGGGCGCTTCGTCGTCGGCGGCCCGCAGGGCGACGCCGGGCTGACCGGCCGCAAGATCATCGTCGACACCTACGGGGGCTACGCTCGCCACGGCGGCGGCGCCTTCAGCGGCAAGGATCCGACAAAGGTCGACCGCAGCGCCGCCTATGGCGCCCGCCACGTCGCCAAGAACGTGGTCGCCGCCGGGCTCGCCGCGAGGTGCGAGATCCAGCTCGCCTACGCGATCGGCGTGGTGAAGCCGGTCTCCGTGCGGATCGAGACCTTCGGCACCGAGCGGGTGCCGGTCGACCAGATCGCCGCCCTCGTCGAGGAGCACTTCGACCTCTCGCCGATCGGGATCATCAGCGAGCTCCAGCTCCGCCGTCCCATCTACCGGCAGGTCGCCGCGTTCGGCCACTTCGGTCGCAGCGACCTCGACCTCCCCTGGGAGCGGACGGATCACGCCGCCGACCTCGCCGAGGCGGCGGGCACCGAGCCCCTGGTGACCGGCGTGCTGGCGGCGGTCTGACCTGGTGCTCCACGTCCTCGTCCTCGCCGGGGGGAGCGGGTCCCGGCTGTGGCCGCTGAGCCGTGGGGCGCTCCCCAAGCACCTGCTGCCCCTCGGCCCGGGGGGCACCTCGCTGCTGCGCGCCACCGTCGAGCGGCTGCTGCCGCTCGGCGCCGAGGTGCGCGTCGTCACCGTCGCCGACCAGGCCGACGCCTGCCTGAGGGACCTGGAGGGAACCGGGCTCGACCGCCGCTCGCTGGTGGCCGAGCCCGCCCCCCGGGGCACCGGGCCCGCCCTCGGCCTCGCCGTGCGCGAGGTCGCCGCGGCCGACCCCGAGGCGGTGATCTGCTCGGTCCATGCCGACCACCACGTCGGCGACGACGCCGCCTACCGAGAGGCGGTGTGGGAGGCGGCGGGCTGGGCGGCGGCCACCGACGGCCTCGCCACCGTCGGCCTGGTGCCCCAGTTCGCCGCCACCGGCTTCGGCTACGTCGAGGTCGGCGAGATCCACCCCGCGTCGAGCTGGCGGCCGCCGGTGTCGCCGCCGCCCGGCCTCGGCGCCGCGCCCACCCTGCCCGCGAGCGTCGCGGTGGGCTTCGCCGAGAAGCCGTCGCTCGCCGCCGCCGAGGCCTTCATCGCGGGCGGCCGGCACCTCTGGAACCTGGGGCTCTTCGCCTGGTCGGCGGCCGCCTTCCAGCGCGAGCTCCGCGCCGCCGCCCCCGAGGTCGACGCCGCCCTCGCCGAGGTGGCGGCGCTGCGCGCGGCGGGGAGGGATGCGGCGGCGGCGGAGCGCTACCGCGCCATCCCGGCGGCCGCGGTCGAGCCCCTGGTGCTCGAGCGCGGCGCCCGGCTCAGCGTCGTCGCCGCCGCGTTCCCGTGGTCCGACCTCGGCTCCTGGCGCGACCTGCTCGACGCCCGCCGGCTGGCGGGGGAGGGGGATGCGGCGGGGAACGTGCTCGCCGGCGACGCTCTGGTGGTGGGCTCCCGTGGGTGCCTGGTCGAGGCCCGGGGCGGCCGCACCGTGGCCCTGGTCGGGGTCGACGACCTGGTCGTGGTCGACACCGGCGACGCCGTGCTGGTGGTGCCGGCGCAGCAGGCCCAGGCGGTGCGGGAGATCGTCGACCTGCTCCGCGGCGAGGGGCGGACCGAGCTCCTCTAGCTCTCGCCGAGCAGGCTGCCCGCGGCGACGGCCGCACCGAGGGCGCCGGCGAGGTCTCCGAGCCCCGCGGCGCGGACGCTCACCGCCCCGGTGACGAAGAGGTGGGGCTGCATCGCCGCGGCGACGCGGGAGACGAAGGGCTCGCCGAGCCGGCTGCCCAGGCCGCCGCCGATCACCACCGCCTCGACGTCGATCGCGTTCACGACCGACGCGATCCCCGCTCCGGCGGCGGCGACGGCGTCGTCGATGAGGTCCTGGGCGAGGTCGTCGCCGGCGGCGAGCGCCCGGGCGAACACCCCGGAGGTGAGGTGGTCGATGCCGCGCCCCTCCATGATCCGGAAGAGCTCGGTGCTCCGGCCCTCGGCCACCAGCTTGCGGGCGCGGCGCTCCATCGAGGCCCGCCCCGCGTAGGCCTCGAGGCAGCCGCGCCGGCCGCAGCCGCAGCGCCGCCCGCCGGGGTGGACGCAGACGTGGCCGACCTCGCCGCTGGCGCCGTGGGGGCCGCTGCGCAGCTCGCCGCCGAGCACCAGCGCCCCGCCCACCCCGGTGCCGAACCACACCCCGAGCACGTCGGTGAGCCCCCGGGCGGCGCCGAGCCGGAGCTCGCCCAGCATCCCCGCGTGGACGTCGTTGTCGACGCTCACCCGGGCGCCGGTGCGCCGCTCCAGCTCGGCGCCGAGCGGGTAGGGGTCGATCCAGCCGGCCAGGTTGGGGCTGCGCGCCACCACCCCGGTGTCCTTGTCGATGGTTCCCGGCGCCCCCACTCCGAGGGCGGCGAGGCCGTCCACGCCGGCGTCCTTCCGGGCCTGGTCGAGCAGGGTGCAGAGGGTCTCGACCACGGCCGGCGGTCCGCCGGTGGGCGGGGTGGGGCCGCGGCTCTGCCCCAGCACCTCGAGGTCGAGGGAGGTGACCACCACCTGGATCTTGGTGCCGCCGACGTCGACCCCCGCGAGCACCCGGGTCATGGGCCCGGGCTCGCCGTGGCGGAGGGCGCGGCGACGGTGTGGACCTCCAGGGTGACCGCGGCGATGGTCCCGGTGGGGGTGGGGCCGGTCAGCTGGACGGTGGTGTCGGCGCCCGGCGGGACGTCGACGGCGGAGCCGCTGGCATCGCCGAGCAGCCGGCCCCCGGAGTCGAAGAGGCTGGCCCGCACCACCACCAGCCGCGGGGTGGCCGCGCTGGAGCGCAGCCGGACGTCGACCACGAGCAGCCGGGCGGCGTCGAGGCGGAAGCTCACCCCGCCGGGAGGGATGCCGATGTCCGGGTCGCCGGTCTGGGTCACCACCACCCCGGGCGCGGCCAGGGGGGGCCGGGTGGTGGCCTGGTCGACCACCGCCGGGTCGCCGCAGGCGGCGAGCAGCAGGCCGCCGGCGAGCGGGGCGAGCAGGTGACGCCAGGTTCGCACCCGGCGAGTATGCACACCCAGGGGGCCCTGCCCTGATGGTGCCCCGGCACCGTCGCAGCCGGGTGGCGTGACGGAGGCCACGGGTACAATGCCGCCCGTGACCGCGACGCCCATCCGTTTCGGTACCGACGGCTGGCGCGCCGTGGTCGCGGACGACTTCACCTACGAGAACGTCCGGTCGGTCGCGCAGGCGGTCGCCTGGTACCTGGCCGGCGACCCCCGCCCGGTGGTGGTGGGGCACGACACCCGCTACTGCGCCGAGCTCTTCGCCCAGGAGGTGGCGCGCGTCCTCGCCGCCAACGGCCGGTCGGTGCTGCTCCTCGACGGCCCCGCCCCCACCCAGGTCTCGTCCTGGACGGTGGTCGGCCGCGGCGCCGCCGGCGGCGTGGTGGTCACCGCGAGCCACAACCCCCCGGAGTTCAACGGCCTCAAGTACAAGCCCGACTACGGCGGCTCGGCCTCGCCCGAGGTGGTCGTCGAGCTCGAGCGGCTCAGCGCCCGCGCCCAGGCCGAGGGGGTGACCGCGATGCCCTTCGCCGAGGCGCTGGCCGCGGGCACGGTGCGGTACCTCGACCCGCTTCCGGAGTACACCGCGCAGATCGGCCGCATGATCGACCTGGCGCGGCTGCGCGACGCCGGCCTGACCATCCTCCACGAGGCGATGTACGGCGCCGGCGCCGGCTACGTCGCCCGGCTGCTCGCCGGGGGCCGCACCCGTGTCGACGAGCTCCACGCCGAGCGCAACCCGGGCTTCGGGGGCATGCACCCCGAGCCGATCGAGCAGTGGATGCCGGAGGCGATGGCCCGGATGCGCGGCGGCGGCTACGACCTGGGCATCGCCAACGACGGCGACGCCGACCGGGTCGGCATCATCGACGAGCGCGGGGTCTTCGTGAACCAGCTCCAGGTGATGGGGCTGCTGACCATGTACCTGCTGGAGAAGCGGGGAATGCGCGGCGACCTGGTGCGCTCGCTGACCACCACCGGCATGGTCGACCGGCTCGGCGAGCTCTTCGGGGTGCCGGTCCACGAGCTGCAGGTCGGCTTCAAGTACATCGGCCCGAGGATGACCGAGACCGACGCGCTGATCGGCGGCGAGGAGTCCGGGGGCTTCGGCTTCCGCGGGCACCTGCCCGAGCGCGACGGCATCCTCGCCGGGCTGACGGTGGCGATGGCGGTGGTCGACTACGGCATGCCGCTCTCCAGGATCCTGGCCCACCTCGAGGAGCTGGTGGGTCCCCACGCCTACGCCCGCCACGACATCGCGATGGCGCGCGACGGCTACCAGGAGCGCAAGCAGGAGATGTACGAGCGGGTGGCCGGGAACCCCCCGACCGAGCTGGCCGGCGAGGCGGTGGTGCGCAGCCGCTCCGACGACGGCTTCAAGTTCTACCTCGCCGACGGCTCCTGGACGCTGGTGCGCTTCAGCGGTACCGAGCCGCTGATCCGCGTCTACAGCGAGGCGCCCACCGCCGAGCGCGTGCAGCAGCTGCTGGCGGCCCTCGAACGCTTCCTCGGCATCCCGGTGCCGGCCGAGGCGGTGGCACAGTGAGCGGGCTCGGGGCGAGCCCGGTGAGCGCGTCCGGCGCCGGCCGGGTCGACAAGCCCTGGGGATACGAGCTCCGCTGGGCGATCACCGACCGCTACCTCGGCAAGGTGATCCACGTCGACGCCGGGCAGAAGCTGAGCCTGCAGTACCACGTGCAGAAGGACGAGGCCATCCTCGTGCTTCGCGGCGACCTCGATCTCGTCCTCGAGGACGACGAGGGCGAGCTCGTCACCCATCGCATGGGCGAGGGCATGAGCGCGCGGGTCCGTCCCGGGCGCCGCCACCGCTTCGTGGCCGTCACCGACGTCGACCTCGTCGAGGTCTCCTCGCCCGAGATCGACGACGTGGTCCGGCTCTCCGACGACTACGGCCGGGCGGGCACCCGCGAGGCGTGAGCCCGCTGCCGCGTCCGGGCGCTTTCGCACGGGCCTCCGTGGAGCTCAGGGGACCGGCGCCGGGCGTCCCCGTGGAGGTGCCCGAGCCGGGCGCCGCGACCGTCGAGGCCGAGCCCGCCGCCGCCGAGCCGCCGGCGTCGCCCGCCCGCACCGGCCACGCCTTCTACGCCGACGAGGCGCGGAGGGCGCTGGGGATCGTCCGGGAGATCCGTGCGGTCACCGTCGCCCGGGTGCCGGCGCCCCTCTTCCACGGCGTGGTGGGAGCGGCGGTGGCGCTCACCGCGGTGCTGGTCCGGCCCCAGGCCACCGGCTGGGTGGTCAGCCTCGGCCTCGACGCCGCGCTGGTGGTGCTCACCGCCCTGGCGATCATCCACTACGACCTCGTGCTCTGCCCCGAGGAGACCCGCCCCGGGCCGGACACCTTCATCCTCCCGGTGGCCGCGGTGATCTCGCTCGGGGTCTCTCTGGCGGGGAGCGGAGACCTCCGCATCAACGCGCTCGCGGTGCTCATCGGCACCGCGGTGATCGCCGGCGCGCCCCACCTCGCCGCGATGCGGGCCGCCGGCCTGGTGACCCCGGCGGCCCGCCAGCTGCGCGAGGTCGCGGCGGTGCTGGTGTGCGTGCCCGCCGTGCTCGCCGGCGCGAGCCCCGGGCTCTCCTGGTGGGTGCGCGGCGCCGTCGTCCTGCTCGGCACCACGGCCACCGCCTACGACGCGGTGCGCGCCGACGGCGTGCCCTGGCGGCGCACCGCCCTGGCGGCGCTGGCGGTGGGGGTGATCACCGCCGTCACCGCCGCGATCGCCGGTGGCCTCTTCGGCCAGGCGGCCACCGCCGTCTCCCTGCTGCTGCTCTGGTACGGGCTGCGCGGCCTGCTCGGCGGCGCCTCCGCGGGACGGCTGGGGCGCGCGCCCCTGCTCGAGTACGGCTTCTTCATCGTGCTCGCCGGCCTGGTCTTCGGAGTGGCCGCCGCCGGCCGGTAGCGCGGCCGGGCGAGTGTGGGGTTCGTGGCGTCGGGGACGTCCTGCGACGCGTCGCGAACAAATCTTTACCGAGAGGCGTCGGGGCCTTCATGGGGTGGGACGCACGATTTCTTGCGGCCCCCCCAAGAGAAGGATGCGTCAAAAAGTGGTCTCCGACACCCTCACCGAACTCGACGATCAGGCCCTGGTCGATGCCTTCCGAGGTGGTGTCGTCTGGGCCTTCGAGGAGCTCTATCGCCGTCACCGCCCGCTGGTGGTGCGCCGGCTGACCCGCCTGTGTGGGAACGAGGCGGTCGCGGAGGAGCTCGCTCAGGAGACGTTCCTTCGCGCCGCCCAGCGCATCGGCACCGAGGGTGACCTGAAGTTCCGAGCCTGGGTGCTGCGGATCGGCACCAACCTCGCCATCGACCACATCCGCGCCCTCCGCCGCCAGCCGGCGCAGTCGATCGACGACATGCTCCACGTGAAGCCCGCCGCCGGCACCGTCTCGGTGATCGACACCGAGCAGCACGTCGAGCAGCGCGAGGACGCCCGCTTCGTCGTCTCGGTTCTCGACCGGCTCAATCCGCGCCACCGGCAGGTGCTGGTGCTGCGCGAGATCGAGGGTCTCGACTACCGCTCGATCGCCGACCGCCTCGGGGTGTCCTGCTCGGCGATCGAGACCCTGCTGTTCCGCGCCCGCGGACGCTTCCGCGAGGAGTACGCGAAGGCGATGGTCGCCTGACCGGAGACGGTCCCTGCGGCGAGGCTGACAGCCAAGCTGTAGACTTTCGACCCCGCGGGGATTCATGGAGGAACGTACATGCTCGTCAAGCTGCTCGTGACCGTCGGCCTGGTGACGGCGGGGCTCGGCGCCGCCGTGGTTCTGCCGGACGTCAAGCGCTACCTGGCCCTGCGGACGATGTAGCTCAGCTCCGCCGCCAGGCGGAGCCGTCCCAACCCCAGGCCTCCCGGTACGCGCCCCGTCCCAGCGATCCCCCCACCAGCACCAGCCGTCCCTCCAGGGCGGCGAGCGGGGTGGTGACGCCGAAGGCGGCCACCACCGGCGGCGCAGAGTGGTGCTCGGTCCAGGACCGGCCGTCCCACGTCCACGTCCCCCCCGCGGGCCGGCCCTCGACGTCGAGGAACTCGCTCTCGACGAGCAGGGTGCGGTTGGTCCCGGGGTCGTAGGCCATCACCGCGCTGAGCGGCTCCACCCTCACCCCGGCGGGTGGGGTGAGGCGCTGCCAGGTGGCGCCGTCCCACCGCCAGGTGGTGCCCCGGTTCCCGGGGTCGGGCTCGCCGACGGCGAGCACCCCCGCGTCGGGCGCGCTCGCCATCCAGCGCAGCGGCGGGGTGGCGGCGCCGGGGTGCGGGGCCCACGAGGAGCCGTCCCACGTCCAGGTCTCGAAGCCGGTCCCCGCCGGGGAGTCGCGCTCGATCACCAGCACCAGGGTCGCGGTGTGGACGTCGAACTCCAGGCCGCGCGGGAGCGCGCCGGGCGGTGGGGAGGCGGCCGGGTCCTGCCGGGTCCAGGTGACCCCGTTCCAGGTCCAGGTGTCGTCGAGGCCCTGGCTCGCCGGGCCGCGGCGCTGGCCGCCGTAGAGCACCACCGTCCGCCGCGCCGGGTCGCCGGCCATCACCGCGCCGAAGCGCGGCGAGGGTGATGCCGCCGGTCGCAGCTGCCGCCAGCGCGCCGGCGTCAGCGCCCAGGTGTCGCCGAGGTCGAGGCCGGGGGTGCTCTCGGCGCTGCCGCCGAAGAGGACGAGCTCACCCCGGGTGATGTCGAAGGCGGCCGCGGCCCGCTGCCGGGCCTCGGGCGCCGGTCCGCTCATCAGCGGGCTGGGCGGCGGCGGTGGCGAGGAGCCCGGATGGCGCCAGGCCACGGCCACCACGGCGACGAGGGTCACGAGCGCGGCGGCGGCGGCGGCGGCGGCGACGGCCCGGCGACGCACCGGTGCGGAGGCGCCGGGGACGGGAAGCGGATCGTGCCCGACGGCGGCCCCCACCGCGGCGGCGGCGGCCAGCGCCGGCTCGAGGCCGGCGGCGGCGGCGGCCAGCCCCCAGCGCCCCCCGCAGCCTCCGACCACCGCCGCGGCGGGGCCGCCCCCGGCCTGTCCGGGGCGCTCGACGAGAAGCCCCACCAGGCAGCGGCCGGCGCTGCGCTCGCCGAGAAGGACGGCTGCCAGGGGATGGCCCGGAGGCAGGCGCAGGCCGGCGCGGCGGGGATGGCCGCCTGCGGTCACGGCCACCCCCTCGGCCGCGGCCAGCTCGAGGAGGTAGCGCACCTGGTCGGCGGGGCCGTCGAGCCACGCCACCCAGGCCGTCGCCGCCGGCGCCAGGTGCTCGAGAAGGCGGGGCAGCAGCGCCGCCAGGGGGGCCCCGGGCTCGGCGCCGTCCGCCTCCAGCAGCACCCAGGCGGGCGCCGGGGGCAGCCCCCGCAGACCGGGATGGCCGTCGATCCCGGTCGCCCGCGCCGCCCGGACCCGGGGCTGTGGCCGGCCGGCCGGCCCGCCCCCGGTCACATCCCCAGGTAGGCCCGCTGCACCGCCTCGGACTGCTGCAGCTCGGCGGCGCTGCCGCTCAGCGCGATGCTGCCGGTCTCCAGCACGTAGGCGCGGCGGGCGACGTTGAGGGCGAGCAGGGCGTTCTGCTCGATGAGCAGGATGGTGGTGCCGGCGGCGTTGATGTCGCGGATGACGTCGAAGATGACGTCCACGAGGATCGGCGCCAGCCCCAGCGAGGGTTCGTCGAGGAGCAGCACCCGGGGACGCGCCATCAGCGCCCGTCCGATCGCCACCATCTGCTGCTCGCCGCCGCTGAGGCTGCCGGCGAGCTGGCCGTTGCGCTCGCGCAGCCGCGGGAACAGCTCGTACACCCGGTCGTAGTCGGCACGCAGCTGGGTGCCGTCGCGCCGCGAGAACGCCCCCATCTCCAGGTTCTCGCGCACCGTCATCCGGCTGAAGAGCCGCCGCCCCTCGGGGGCATGGGCGACCCCCCGGCGGGCGATCAGCTCGGCTCCGAGGTGGTGGATCTCCTGGCCCTCGAGCAGGATCTCGCCGTGCGCCGGACGCACCAGGCCGCTGATCGCCCGCAGCGTGGTGGTCTTGCCGGCGCCGTTGCTGCCGATCAGCGCCACCACCTCGCCCTTCTCGACGTGGAGGGTGACCCCGCGCAGCGCCTGAACCCGGCCGTAGAGGACGTCGACGTCGCGCAGCTCGAGCAGGGGCTGGGCCGCCGGCGCCGCGGCGGCGGGCGGCTCGGGTGGGGTGGCGGTCTGGGTCATGCGGTGGTGCGCATCCGCTCGGCGGCGCCGCTGCCCAGGTAGGCCTCGACCACCCGGGGGTCGGAGCGCACCTCGGCCGGGGCTCCCTCGGCGATCCGCTCGCCGTGGTCGAGGACGACGATGCGGTCGCTGACCTCCATCACCACCCGCATGTCGTGCTCGATGAGGAAGATGGTCAGGCCGTCGTCGCGGAGCTGCGAGATCACCCCCATCAGCTCCACCTTCTCCTGCGGGTTGAGCCCGGCGGCGGGCTCGTCGAGGAGGAGCAGGCTGGGCCCGCTGGCGAGGGCCCGGGCGATCTCCAGGCGGCGCTGCAGGCCGTAGGGGAGGTTGCGCGCGTAGACGTCGGCGTACTGGTCGAGCCCGAGCCGGCGGAGCGTGGCCAGCGCCCGCTGCTCGACGGCGCGCTCCTCGCGGCGAGCCCGCGGGGTGCGCAGCATCGCGTCCCACACCCCGGCGCGCATTCGGCAGTGCTCGCCGACCATGACGTTGTCGACCGCGGTCATGTACGCGAAGAGGCGGATGTTCTGGAAGGTGCGGGTGATGCCCAGCCGGGCGATCCGGTGCGGGGGCAGCCCGACGATGCTCGCCCCGTTGAACCGGATGTCACCGCCGTCGACCGGGTACAGCCCGGTGATGCAGTTGAAGGCGGTGGTCTTGCCCGCCCCGTTGGGGCCGATCATCGAGACGATCGCCTGGCGCTCCACCTCGAACGAGACCCCGTTCACCGCGAAGAGGCCGCCGAAGCGCTTGACCACCTGGTCGACCTCGAGCAGCACCGGCTCGGTCATGCCCGCCCCCGCACCGCCGCCAGCGGCTCGGACTCGACGCCCGCCTGCAGCTCCACCTTGCGCGCCCGGCTGGGGATGAGCCCGGCGGGGCGCAGCAGCATGATGCTGACCAGGATCACCCCGTAGGCGACGTAGACGTACTTGCTGTAGTCGACGCTCGAGAGGGCGGTGAAGCCGGTGGTGGTGCCGAATGTCATCGACCACTCCTGGGCGTGGGGGAGGATCCAGAAGATGATGAAGCTGATCAGCAGGCCGCCCACGGCGGCGCCGGTGATGCTGCCGATCCCGCCCAGAACCACGGTGCTCAGCGCCGTCACCGACACCGCGAACTGGAAGTCGTCGGGCGAGACGATGCCCAGCTCGGCGCCGTAGAAGGCGCCCGCGAACCCGCTCACCGCGGCGCCGATGGCGAAGGCGAGCAGCTTGGTGCTGACGGTGTTGATTCCGGTGGCGCTGGCCGCCACCTCGTCCTCGCGGATCGCCACCCAGGCCCGGCCGATGCGTGATCGCTCCAGGTTGCGCAGCACCACGATGATCACGGCGATGAGCACCAGCAGCGCGTAGTAGTAGGGACGCGGATCGATGCCGAAGTCGTGGCCGAACAGGCTGGGATGGTGGATCCCGGTGATGCCGTTGGGGCCGCCGGTCTGGCCCAGGAAGTTGTTGTTGACGGCGTCGGGGATGATCTCGCCGAAGCCGAGAGTGACGATGGCCAGGTAGTCGCCGCGCAGTCGCAGCGTGGGCGCGCCCAGCAGGGCGCCGGCGAGCGCCGCCACCGCCGCGCCGATGAAGAGGATCACCCAGAAGGGGTAGGGCCAGAACGGGAGGTGGAGCACGTCGCCGTGGCGCGAGGAGTTGAGCGAGGCGCAGGTGTAGGCGCCGATGGCGAAGAAGGCGGCGTAGCCGAGGTCGAGCAGCCCGGCGAACCCGACCACCACGTTGAGGCCGAGGGCGAGCAGGGTGTAGATCGCCGCCGCCCCCGCCGCCCAGCTGATGAACTCGGTCGACTGCCTGAAGATCAGCGGCACCAGCGCCCCGATCACCAGGGTGACGGCGGCGAGGGTCAGGCCGCTGCGGGCGAAGATCGGCCGGCGGAAGCCGTAGGCGAGGCAGCAGAGCGCGAACCCGGTCAGGGTCAGCCACACCGCGTTGTCGGTGAGGGCGAGGGGGCTGAGCTCGCCGAAGAGCGCCTCCTCGCGGCGCCGGGCGATCAGGTACCAGATCGCGACGGTGCAGACCATCCCCGCCGCGGCGAGGATGGCGCGCTGCCGGGCCCAGCGGTAGGCGCGGCCCCGTCCCAGCCGCAGGCACACGGCGTCGTGGACGGCGCCGGCGAGCAGCCCCAGCAGCGACAGCCCCATCAGGTAGACGAGCAGGCTGCCGATCCCCCGAGGCGGTGAGGCGACCGCGTCCATGGGGCTGGCGCCGATGCCGTTGGCGGTGGGCTCGACGAACCAGGGGAGCAGCCAGCCGGCGACGAGCATGACCAGGCCGCTGATCACCAGCAGCCAGTACACCGAGGAGGACTCCTGCTCGCGGGTCTCGGCGGCGGTGGTGGGGAGGTCGACGTCGACGGCGGCGCGGCCGGCCACCTGCTCAGGCACGGTCGGGCACCCGCATGCCGAGCAGCCCCACGGGGCGGAAGGTGAGCACCACGATGAGCATCGTGAAGACGATCGAGTTGCTCCACTGGCCGGAGGTGATCTGTCCGCCGAAGACGTAGATCAGGCCGATGAGGAAGCCGCCCAGGCCGGCGCCGACGATGTTGCCGATGCCGCCGAGAACCGCGGCGGTGAAGGCGATGATGCCGAAGCCGAAGCCGAGGTTCCAGACCACCGAGTCGAAGAAGATGCTGTAGATCAGCCCGCCCGCGGCGGCCAGCGCCGAGCCGATGAAGAAGGTGGCGGCGATGGTGCGGTTGATGTTGACGCCGCTGAGCAGGGCGGCGTCGCGGTCCTGGGCGGTGGCGCGCATCGCCTTGCCCAGGCGGGTGGCGCGGATGAACGCCTGCAGGACGAACATCATCAGCAGCGCCATCCCCACCACGAAGAGGTCGGCCCAGTGCACGTCGACGCCGCCGGCGGTGAAGGCGATGCCGTGGATCCAGCCGTCCTTGTCGGTGCGCACGTTGCTGCTTCCCTGGGTGACCAGCATCGACCCCTCGAGGATGAACGAGACCCCGACCGCGGTGATCAGCGGTGCCAGGCGGGGCGCGTCGCGGAGCCGCCGGTAGGCGACCCGCTCGATCAGCACCCCGGTGATGCCGGTTGCGGCCATGGTGAGGGGGAAGAGGATCAGCAGGACCACGGCCAGCCCCAGCGGGCCGCGGGTCGCCAGCGAGCCGAGGCTGACGCCCCACAGGCTCATGCCGATCCAGCTGAGCCCGCGCCCGATCTCCTTGCCGTACACCGCGCTGAGGGTGAAGACGTCGCCGTGGGCGAAGTTGATCAGCTCGATGATCCCGTAGACCATGGTGTAGCCGACCGCGATCAGGGCGAAGATCGCGCCCTTGGTGATCCCGTTCACCAGCTGCGAGCCCGCCACCGAGACGCCGCTGCGCACCGCGACGTCGATGATCATCAGCACCAGGGCGCCGATCAGCACGATCGGGAACGCCTGGCTGCTCATCTCGGCGAGGCGGCCGCCGCGGATCAGAGACCGCCGGCGGGCGAGCGGCAACGCCCCCCGCACCTCTCCCGGACTGTCCACCGTCATCCTCCCGGCGCGCCCCCCTCGCCCGGGCTGCCACAAAGCCGGGCGGGGAGAGCGGGGCCAATCCCGCTCTCCCGCCGGTGCATCAGCGTACCGCCCTCAGCTCGCAGAGGGGGAGACGGTCTCCCGGCCCACCCACTTGCCGCCGGTGGCCTTGTACACGCTGAACTGGTGATTGAGGGTGTCCCCGTTGGCGTCGAACCTGGTCTCCCCGATGGTGCCCTTGTAGTCGATGCCCTGGATCTTCGCGATCACGCTGGTGCGGAAGGCGGCGGGATCGGCGGGGATCTTTGCGCCGTTGCCGACGAGGACGTCGTGAATCGCCTGGAGCAGGATGTTCATGCAGTCGTACCCGTAGGTCGAGTAGGCGACGACGTCCTGTCCGTAGCGCTGCTTGTACTGGGTGATGAACTGCTGAGCGCTGGCCAGCTTGGTGGTGTCGGGCGCGCTCGACGCCTGGGCGCCGTCACCCTGGGCGCCGGAGTCCACGAAGAACTGCGGATCGACGGTGCCGTCACCGCTCAGGAACTGGGCGGTGAGGCCGGCGTCGGCCATCTGCTTCTTGAGGATGCCCGAGCCGTTGGAGGCGACCCCGCCGAAGAAGACGGAGTCCGCGCCCAGGCCCTGCGCCTCGGTGATCTGGGCCCGGAAGTCCTTGGTGTCACCGGGCAGCGACACCCGCTTGACCACGGTGCCGCCGAGCTTGGTGAAGTCCTGGTCGAAGTAGTTGGAGAGGTCCTTGCCGTAGGTCTCCTGGTCGTCGATGTCATAGACCTTCTTGAGGTTCAGCTCCTTGGAGGCGACCTGCGCCATCACCTGGGCCTGGACCACGTCGTTCGAGATCACCCGGAAGTAGGTGGTCTTCCCGGTCGGCTTCAGCGACGCGGTGTCGATGTCCGGGTCGGTGCCGGCGATGGTCAGCCCGGGGTCGGTGTTCGACGGGCTGATCTGGGCCACGCCGGCCTTGTTGGTGATCGGCAGCTCGGCGACGGCGACGCTCGAGTTGAAGGGCCCGACGATGCCCACCACCGCCTGGTTGGCGACCAGCGCGGTCACGTTCTGGGCGCCCTGCTGGGGGTCGTGCTTGCCCTTCGCCACCGAGGAGTCGTCCTTGGCGATGTAGTTGATGGTGCAGCCGCCGAGCAGCTTGGCGGCGTTGGCCTGGTCGACGGCGAGCTTGGCGCCCTTCTCGGTGCCACCGCCGATCGAGGCGTCGCCGCCGCTGGTGGGCAGGTCGCTGGCGACCGTCACCTGACCCACGCACGCGCTGAGCGGCCCGCTGCCGCCGTTGCCGCCACCGCCGCCGGTGGTGGAGGTCCCGCAGGCGGCGAGCGCGGCGAGGGAGACGATGCCGAGTGCCGGCAGGACTCGGGCCGTGATGCGTTCCATCGGATCTCCTCTGACCGGCCGGCGGCCCGCGTCTGGTCGCGCCGGCAACTCTGCTGATGCGTGACGTTTCCGTAAGCCTGGCACGCCAACCCTGGGATACGCGCCGGGAAGGGGGAATGTCAATCAACTGATGGGTGATATTTCAGCATCGGCCGATCTGGTCCCCGGTTCGGGCGGTACTCTCAGGGCGGGGCCGGGCCGTGCCCCTGCCCCACCGGCCGCGGCCCTTCGGAGATCACCTGTGACCCAGATCGAGCAGCCCGGGCCGGGCCTGGCGGCGCGGTGGCGCGAGCGCGACGCCGCCCATGTCGCCACCTGCTACAGCCGCTACAGCGACCTGGTGGTCGAGCGCGCCCAGGGCGCCCACCTCCACACCGTCGACGGCCGCGACGTCCTCGACTTCGGGTGCGGCATCGGGGTCACCAACCTGGGGCACGGCCATCCCGCGGTCCAGGCCGCGGTCCACGCCCAGGTCGACCGCGTCCTCCACACCTCGGTCACCGCACACACACTCCCGATGATCGAGGCGGCGGAGGAGATCGCCGCGGTGGCCCCGGGCGGCCTCGAGTCGGTCTTCCTCTGCAACAGCGGCGCCGAGGCGGTGGAGGCGGCGATCAAGCTGGCCCGCAAGGCGACCCGCCGCAGCGACGTGATCGCGTTCCTCGGGGCCTTCCACGGCCGCACCTACGGGGCGCTCAGCCTCACCGCCTCGAAGGCCAAGTACCACGCCGGGATGGGCCCGCTGCTCCCCGGCGTCCACCACGTCCCCTATCCCGGCGAGGGTGAGGGCGAGAGCGCGGTGGCCGAGATCGAGCGCCTCCTCGCCACCACCGTCGACCCTGGCGACGTCGCCGCCGTGGTGGTCGAGCCGGTGCTCGGCGAGGGCGGCTACGTGGTGCCCCCGGACGGCTTCCTGCCCGGCCTGCGGCGGCTCTGCGATCGCCACGGCATCCTGCTCGTCGCCGACGAGGTGCAGACCGGCTTCGCTCGGACCGGCCGGTTCTTCGCGGTCGAGCACACCGGCACCCAGCCGGACATCATGTGCCTGGCCAAGGGGCTGGGCAACGGCATGCCGGTGGCGGCCATGGTGGCCACCCGCGAGGTGATGAGCGCCTGGCACCCCGGCGACCACGGAACCACCTACGGTGGCAACCCGGTGGCCTGCTCCGCCGCGGTGGCGGTGATCCGGACGATCCGCTCGGAGGGCCTGGTGGAGCGCTCGGCGCGGCTCGGCGACGCCGTGCTGGAGCGGGCCCGGGGGTGGCCGGCGATCGCCCCGCGCCTCTCCGACGTCCGCGGCCTGGGGCTGATGATCGGCCTGGAGTTCACCACCGCGGAGGGCGCCCCCGATCCGGAGCTGGTCGCCCGGATCCGCGAGGAGTCGCTGCGCCATGGCCTGCTGCTGCTCAGCTGCGGCAGCGACGACAACGTCATCCGGCTGATCCCGCCGCTCACCATCCCGGAGGCGGAGCTCGACCAGGGCCTGGAGATCCTCGAGCTGGCGCTCGGGTCCTGCGCAGGGGGGAACGGGGGAGTCCCCGGACGATGACCCCCGCCGCGGAGCGGTTCGGCAACCACATCGGCGGCGGCTCCGTCGAGGCCGCCGGCGACGAGGTGTTCGAGTCGCTGAACCCCGCCCGCCGCGACGAGGTGATCGGCGTCTTCCCCCGCAGCGGCGCCGCCGAGGTCGACGCCGCGGTGGCGGCGGCGGCGGCGGCGCAGGCCGCCTGGAGGGCGACGCCCTGGCCCGCCCGCGGCGAGATCATCCTGCGCGCCGGGCTGCTCCTCGAGGCGCGGAAGGAGGAGATGGCGCGGCTGATGACCCGCGAGATGGGCAAGGTGCTGGTCGAGGCCCGCGGCGACGTCCAGGAGGGCGTCGACATGGCCAAGTTCATCGCCGGCGAGGCCCGGCGTCCCTTCGGCCAGACCGTGCCCAGCGAGCTGCGCGACAAGTGGGCGATGACGATGCGCCAGCCGCTCGGCGTGGTCGCGATCATCACTCCCTGGAACTTCCCCGTGGCCATCCCCACCTGGAAGCTCTTCCCCGCGCTGCTGGCGGGGAACACGGCGGTGTTCAAGCCCGCCGAGGACACCCCGCTCTGCGCCCTGCGGCTGGTCGAGATCCTCGAGGAGGCCGGAGTTCCTGCCGGAGTCGTCAACATCGTGTTCGGCCTGGGCCCCGAGGCCGGCGAGGCGCTGGTGCGCCACCCCGGGATCGCCGCGGTCTCGTTCACCGGCAGCGTCCCCACCGGCCGCCACATCGCCGAGGTCTGCGGCGGGATGCTGAAGCGCTGCTCGCTCGAGCTCGGCGGCAAGAACGCCATCGTGGTCATGGACGACGCCGACGTCGAGCTCGCCGTCGACGGCGCCCTCTGGGGCGCATTCGGCACCAGCGGCCAGCGCTGCACCGCCTCCTCGCGGCTGATCGTCCACCGCCGCCGCCTCGCCGACTTCACCGACGCGCTGGTCGGCCGCGCCTCCCGCCTGCGCCTCGGCGACGGCCTGGTCGAGGGCGTCGACGTCGGCCCGGTCATCAACCCGAGCCAGCTCGCGCGCATCCACGGCTACACCGAGGTCGGGCTCAGCGAGGGCGCGCAGCTGCTGCTCGGCGGCGAGGTGGCCCGCGAGGACGAGCTCGCCCGCGGCTGCTTCTACCGCCCCACGGTGTTCGCCGGCGTCGCCCCCGGGATGCGCATCGCCCAGGAGGAGATCTTCGGCCCCACCACCGCGGTGATCCCGGTGGACTCGCTCGACCAGGCCCTGGAGGTCGCCAACGGCACCGGCTACGGGCTCAGCCTCTCGCTCTACACCACCGACCTCCGGACCGGCTTCCGGGCGATCAACGAGCTCGAGGCCGGCATCGTGTACGTCAACGCACCGACCATCGGCGCCGAGATCCAGCTCCCCTTCGGGGGGATCAAGAACACCGGCAACGGCCACCGCGAGGCCGGCACGGTGGCGCTCGATCAGTTCAGCGAGTGGAAGAGCATCTACGTCGACTACAGCGGCAGGCTGCAGCGGGCGCAGATCGACACGTAGGGGTTCGCCTGGCCCCACAATGCCGCGCTATGCAGGAACGGTTCCTCGACACCGGCGGGCGCCGGCTGCGCTACCTCATCGGGGGGACGGGGCCTGCGCTGGTCCTGATGCACGGGTTCCTCGGGTCGGCCGAGAACTTCGAGACCTGGTTCGACGAGCTCTCCACCCGGCGCACCCTGGTGGTGCCCGACCTGCCCGGGTGCGGGGCGTCGTCGCCGCTGCCGGGGCGGCACACCTCGGCGGCGATCGCCGCCGCGGTCGAGCCGCTGATCGACCACCTCGAGCTGGGGCGCTTCGAGCTCGGCGGGCTCTGCCTGGGGTCGCCGGTGGCCTGCGCGATGGCGCGGCGGCGGCCGGGACAGGTGGGGCGGATGCTGCTCCACACCCCGCTGCTCGCCCCCGAGCTGGTGCGCCGCCGCTTCCACGTCCAGGTGGCGGCGATGACCGCGCCCGGGCTCTTCGACGGCGTCATCTGGCTGAGCCGGCGGCGGGTGGTCAGCGACCTCTACAAGCGGCTGATGGTCGAGGGCGCGGACGTCGACCGGCGCTCCGCCGAGGTGAACTTCGCCAACCAGTGCCGCGCCCACCCGCGGGCGTCGCGGGAGTGGCTGCGCGACGGGCTGCGGGTCCACGACGCCGGGCTGGTGGCGGCGCATCCCGAGCCGGTGCTGCTCATCGCCGCCGCCGGCGACAGGATCGTCGACAGCGAGGGGCTGCGGCTGCTGACCCGGGGCTGGGAGCGCTGCCGGCTGGCCCTGGTCGAGGACGCCGGCCACGGCTGGAACGAGGCCTACGTGCGCCGTCAGCTGGAGCTGCTCGGCGCCTTCCTCGACGGCCGTCCCCCGGCCGAGGACGGTGGCCACCCGGGGACCCGGGCCGCCGGCCAGGAGGCGCTGCCCGCGGGCGGCCCGGGGGGAGCCCCCCCGACGTGAGCTCCGGCGAGCTTCCCGCCACCGCCGGCTGCGTGATCATCGGTGGGGGGGTGGTGGGGTGCTCGCTCGCCTACCACCTCGCCCGCGGCGGGATGCGGCCGCTGCTGCTGGAGCGGGGCGAGCTCGGCGGCGGCTCCACCGGGCGCTGCGCCGGCGGGGTGCGCCAGCAGTTCTCCACCGCGGTGAACGTGCGCGTCAGCCGGCTGAGCCGGGCGATGCTGGAGCGCTTCCCCGAGGAGATCGGCGTCTCCGCCGAGCTGCGCCAGATCGGCTACCTCCTGCTCGCCAGCACCGAGGCCGAGGCCGCGCAGTTCGCCCGCAACGTCGAGGTCCAGCGCGCCGCCGGGCTGGGCGAGGTCGAGCTGCTCGACGTCGCCGGCGCCCTCGAGCTGGTGCCCGAGCTGCGCGCCGGCGACCTGGTCGCCGCCACCTGGTGCCCCACCGACGGGCTCGCCGGGCCCAACGAGGTGACCCTTGGCTACGCCGCCGCCGCCCGCCGCCACGGCGCCACGGTGCTCGAGGACATCGCGGTCACCGGGATCGACCTCGAGGGCGACGCGGTGGCGGCGGTGCGCACCACCCGCGGCCGGGTGGCCACCCCGCTGGTGGTCGACTGCGCCGGCCCCCATGCCGCGGAGGTGGCCCGCCTCGCCGGGTCGGCGGTGCCGGTGACCCCCTTCCGCCGCCACATCTTCCTCACCGAGACCTTCGCGCTCAGCCGGCCGGTGCCGATGACCGTCGACTTCCACACCTCGTTCTACCTCCATCCCGAGGGCGACGGCCTGCTGCTGGGGATGAGCGACCCCGACGAGCCCGCCTCCTTCGACACCAGCGTCGCCTGGGACTTCCTCGAGCACCTCATCGAGCACGCCACCTGGCGGCTGCCCGCGCTCGAGCGCACCGCCATCCGCACCGGCTGGGCCGGCCTCTACGAGATGTCGCCCGACCACCAGGGCATCGTCGGCGAGGCGCCGGGGCGGCCGGGGCTGTGGCTCTGCTGCGGATTCAGCGGCCACGGCTTCATGCACGGCCCGGCGATCGGCCACCTGCTCGCCGAGCGGCTGCTCGGCGGCAGCCCGGAGATCGACCTCACCCCCTACTCTCCGGAGCGCTTCACCGCCGGCGACGGCGAGCCGGAGGTTTCCGTGATTTAGAGCGTCTGCGACGACGGCGATTCTCGACGTCTTCGGACGATCTGGGATCATCGGTGCATGGACGCCTGCCAGCCGCCCGCGCCCACGTCGCGGCGGGGCGTGCTGCCCCCGGTGCTGCGGGTCCGTCCCTTCCGCTGGTACTGGCTGGCGCAGTGGCCGGTGCTGATCGGCACCTGGATGCAGATCGTCGCCCTCGGCTACTTCGTGTACCAGCTCACCCACAGCCAGACCGCGGTGGGCATCGTCGCCGCCGCCGACGGGGTTCCCGCGGTGGCGCTCTCCCTGGTCGGAGGCGCGGTCGCCGACCGCATCAGCCGCCGCCGGATCCTGCTCGTCACCCAGACGGTGCTCGGCGTCAGCAGCGGCGCGCTGGCGGTGCTGGCGCTGACCGGGCGTGCCTCGCTCGGCTCGGTGATCGCGGTGGCGCTGATCTTCGGCGCCGCCGACGCGGTCGACCTCCCCAGCCGCCAGGCGCTGGTCGCCGACCTCGTCGAGCGCGACCTGGTGGTGAGCGCCGTGGCCCTCGGCTCGGTGGCGATGAGCACCTGCCGGATCATCGGCCCCGCCCTCGCCGGCCAGCTCCTGGTGAGCGTGGGACCGGGGTACTGCTTCCTGGTGCTGGCACTCGCCTACCTGGTGCCGATCGCGGTGCTGCTCACCCTCGTGCCCGACATCCCGCCCCGGGTCCACTCCGAGACCGGGGTGGGTCGCGGCCTCCGCGCCGGCATGGCCGCGGCCGCCCGGGACCCGCTGGTGCGCTGTGTGGTGATCTGCGCCGCGGCGCTCTCCTTCTTCGGGGTGTCGTACATGCCGTACCTGCCGGTGTTCGCCAGCACCTCGCTGCACGGCGGCGGCGCCGAGCTCGGTCTCCTCTACAGCACCGGGGGGGTGGGCGGCCTCGCCGCCGGCCTGCTCATCGCCCGCCGCGGGCGGCCCGCCGCGCGGGTGTGGATGCTCGGCGCCGGAGGGGTGGTCTACGCCGCCGGGCTGGTGACCCTCACCCGGTCACACAGCCTGGCGCTGGCGCTGCCCGCGCTGGTGGCGATCAGCTTCGGCTTCCTGGCGATGAACACGTCGATGAGCACCCTGCTGCAGACCGACACCGACCCGGCCCTCCGGGGGCGGCTGCTGGGGCTCTACACCACCACCTTCGCCGGGTTGCAGCCGCTGGGGACCCTGGTCTACGGGCTGGTGTCCCACCTGGTGCCGCTCTTCGACGCCATCGCCGCCGGCGCCGTGCTCGTCGGCCTGGCGGCGGTCTGGACGGCCACGCGTCCGGCGGTTCGCCACACCGCCCGCCGGTAGCCGCGGCGGCGCGGGCCGCTACCATGCCGCCCGATGGCCTCTCCACCCCGGCGGCGCCGCCGCCTCATGGTGCTCGTCCCGGTGGTGCTCGCCGCCGTCGCCGCCGGTGTGGTCGCCACCACCCAGCTGCTGGGCCGGGGCAGCACCACCCCTCCGCGCGGCCCGGTGGCCGAGGTCGCCGGGACCGGCATCCCCGCCGCCCTGTTCGACATCCGCCTGAACAGCGCGCTCACCGCCATCCGCCAGGCCGGCGGAGCCCCGCAGCCGGGCGACGCACCCTACCCGGCGTTCCTCGCGGGGGTGAAGCGGCGGGTGATGGAGAGCCTGATCGTCGACCGGGTCATCGCCGAGGAGGCGGGCTACCGCCACAGGGCCGCCACCGACGCCGACGTCGCCGCCGAGCTGGCGGCGGACGCCCGTGCCGCCGGGGGGGACGCGCAGCTGGGGCGCCAGCTCGCCGAGGCCGGCGGCAGCCTCGACCAGCTCCGCGACGCCGTCCGCTCCCGCCTGAACGAGGAGCGGCTCCAGGACCTGTTCGCCTCCCAGCGCGCCGCCGACATCGAGGCCCGGCTGGCGGCGGGCGCCCAGTTCGAGACCCTTGCGCAGCAGCTCTCCGACGACGAGCGCTCGCGGCCGAGGGGCGGCGACCTCGGCGCCCTCAACCTCGCCCAGCTGAGCGCCTCCGACGCCGGGTTCGTGGCCGCGGTGAAGGCGGCGCCGGGCGGGCGGGTGTCGGACCCGATCCGCGACGACGCCGGCTACGAGATCCTCCGCCTCGACGGCCAGACCGCGACCTCCCGCAGCCTCCACCGCATCCTGGTGGCCGCGCCCCGTCCCTACACGGTGCGGGAGCGCCCGCCCTGGTTCGCCGCCGCCATCTTCCAGGCGATCCAGGAGGACTGCCAGGCGAGCCGGCTGCGGGTGCTGCTCGACGTCGGACTCCAGCCGTGCGCCCCGTCGAAGCCGGCGCCGGGCGCGGCGACGGCCAGCCCGGCGGCGCCGGCCCCCTCGGGGGCGGGGACGGGCTTCACCCCGCGACCCTAGCCGGAGCGCGGGTGCGCAGCTTCCTCGCCGTCGCCGTGCGCGAGCCCGCGCTGAGCTCGGCCGGCGAGCTGCTCCACGACCTCGCCGCCGCCGTCCCCGGGCGCGACTGCCGGTGGGTGCGCGGCGACGGCCTCCACCTCACCCTCCACTTCTTCGGCGAGCTCGACGAGGCTCGGGTGGGTGAGGTGGTCGCCGCGGTGGCCCCGGCGGCGGCCGGGTCCGCGCCCTTCCCACTGACCCTGGGCGGGCTGGGCAGCTTCCCGCGACGGGGCGAGCCACGGGTGCTCTGGCTCGGGGTGACCGGGGGCCTGGAGCCGCTGACGGCCCTCGCCGTCGACGCTCAGGCGCGGCTCCGGGCCGCCGGCTTCGAGATCGAGGACCGTCCGTTCTCCGCCCACTGCACCCTGGGGCGACCGCGCCCGGGATGGCCGCCGGGGGCGCGGGCGGCGTGGGCCGCGGCGGTCGCGGGCGAGCCGGGGCTGCCGCCGTTCGCGGTGGACCGGCTCGCCCTCTTCCGGTCGCGTCCCACGCCCTGGGGGGCCGAGTACGCGGTGGTCGAGGAGCTGGCGCTGGGCCCCGGAGGGGGCTGATCACCCGCGATGCCGGGGCTGTGCCTGTGGCAAAGCCTGTGGATTGTGTGCACGAACCGGTGGGAGAGGGGCGATCTCAGTGATGGGTGTCGGGATTCGCCGGTGGTGCGTCGGGATCCTCCCGGCGCTCGTACTCGCCGGAGATGTCGCGGTCGAGCTCCTGCAGCACCCGCTTCGCCTTGTCGATCGGGCCGCGCCCCTCGGAGGCCTCCTCCCTGATCTTGTGCCCCAGCTCGCCCGGGCTCTGCGGGTTGAGCTCCGGGTGCTCCTCCTCCTCGAGCGAGGACTCGGAGGCGGTGGTGCCGTGGCGGGCGGCGAACTCCTCGTCGACGCGCTCCAGCGGGCCGCCGGTCGCGGTGCCCGTCCGGCGGTCGGGTGCCGTGCTCATGGCCGCACCTCCGTAGTGAGTGGCTCCTGCCTTTCATTATAGCGAGGCTGTCATGTCAGGCCGGATGGGCCGGTCACTCGGTCCGCCCCCTGCGCTCCGCGCTGACCACCCGGTCGAGGGCGGTGCGGAGGACCCCGACCTCGGCGCCGGAGAGGTGGCGGGCGAAGTGGGCCTCGATGCCGCGGAGGTGGACGGGGGCGGCGCGGCGGAGCGCCGCCCGGCCCGCCGGGGTGAGCACCGCGTTGGCGCCGCGTCCGTCGGAGGGGTGGGCCTCGCGGCAGACCAGCCCGGCCGCCACCATGCGGTCGACCAGCCGGGTCAGCCCGCTGCGGCTGAGCAGCACCGCGTCGGCGAGGTCGCGCATCCGCAGCCGCCCCTGGGGGGCGCCAGAGAGCTGGAGGAGGACGTCGTACCAGGCCAGCGGGAGGCCGCACTCGGCCTCGAGCTCGGCCCCGAGCCGGTCGACGACGGCGGCGTGGGTCTCGAGCAGCAGGCGCCAGGCGGCGAGGCGCTCGGGGTCGGGACGGCGGGCCACCCCGCCCATCCTAGCATCGTCGTTGCAGGCACAACGATCGTGGCCGCGGGACGGAGGTCCCGACCGGCCGCCGCTGTCACGGATCTGCGACGGCGCGGTCGCAGATCCTCCGACGGCGGATCGCGGAGCAAGAACTTGCGGCGTTTCGACGTTCCCACGAGGACGGAACCGGATTTCCGGGGCGAGACCCGTCTCCTCTGGACTCCCTCTCTTGCTTCAGCTGAGGACGTGATGACCAAGCGCCTGACCCCCGCAACGACAACGGCGATCGGTGTGATCACCGTGTCGCTCCTTGCCGCCGGGGGATCCCGGCTGTTCGTGCCCTGGCACGTGGCGGCGGCCACCGCCGGCACGATCGCCATCGACAAGGCAGCGCTGCCGCCCGACGGCGTGTCGACGGCGGTGGTGACCGTCAGCAACGGCGCCTGCGGTGCCCTGCTCGGCATCGGAGCCGGCTCCGCGGTGGTGCAGGCCGACAACGGCGCGACCTTCTCGGCCTCGCAGACCGGACCCTTCACCGCCACCGTCACCGTGCCCCTCGGCAGCAGCGGGCAGGCCCAGGTCCTGGTCCGGGCGACCAGCACCCCGGGCCTCCAGAACGTCTGGGCGACCTTCAGCCCCGGCACCCTCGCCGCCAACTGCACCGGCCAGACCGCGAACGCGCAGTTCACGGAGCTCGGTACCGCCGCCTCGGTCACCCTCGACGCCCCGGCGCCGGCCCGCCTCCAGGTGTCGACCCCGACCACCAAGGCGCACGTCATCGCGCACGTGGCCGACGCCAGCTCCGGCCCCGTCCCCGGCGACAAGGTCTTCCTGGTCCGCAACGGCGACCCCGCCAGCGCGGTCGCGATGACCGACGCCGGCAGCGGAACCTACACCGCGGACGTCGCGCCGGCCACCGCCCCGAAGAGCGAGTCACTGATCGCGGTCGACACCAGCACGAACCCGAACCTGCTGTCCCCGGCGCAGACGCTGAGCAGCGTCTCCAGCAACGCGGACTGCACCCACCTCGGGCTGAAGTTCGCCCCGGCCGGCCTCACCGCGGACGGGACCAGCACCTCGACGGCGTCGGCCACCTTCGTCAACGGCACCGCGCCGGCGGCCGGCGAGCCGGTGACCTTCACCGCGGATCCCGGACTCAACATCACCGGGGCCTCGGCGGCCACCGACGCGGCCGGCGTCGCCACGGCGACGATCCATGCCGGCTACGCGGTCGGCACCAAGAAGGTGACCGTCACCTCGCCCAACTCGCTGATCTCCTGCAGCCAGACCGTGGCGATCAGCAACGGCACCGCCGGCACCAAGGACTCGGGCCAGCTCAGCCGCTTCATCTACCGCGCCTACAACGACGTGCTCCACCGCGTCGGCGAGGACCCCGGGGTCGAGTACTTCGGCAACTTCCTCACCTTCGGCGGCTCGCGCGGCCAGGTCGCGCTCACCTTCACCACCACCACCGAGTACCTCACCAACGTGGTGAACGCCACCTACCAGACCTACCTCGGCCGCGGCGGCGATCCCGGCGGGGTCAGCTACTGGGTGGGCCAGCTCGAGAACGGCGGCACCACCGACGAGCAGCTCGCCGCCCTGTTCATCTCCTCGGACGAGTTCTACGCCACCCACGGCGGCACCGACGGCGGCTGGGTCGACGGCCTCTACCACGTCGTCCTCGGCCGCGCCCCCGACGCCCCGGGCAGGCAGAACTGGCTCGACGCCCTCCAGAACGGCTGGAGCCGCACCCAGGTCGCCTACTTCTTCACCGGCTCCACCGAGCAGCTGAACAACAAGGTGATCGGCTACTTCTCCACCTTCCTCCACCGCGGCCCCGGCTCCATCGATGACGTGAACTACTGGGTCCACGCGATGCAGAACGGGGTCCACGACGAGAACGTGATGGCGGCCTTCATCGGCTCGCAGGAGTACTACGACAGGTCCTAGGCCACAGGCCGACGGGCGGCGGGCGGCGGGTGCCGCCTCCCCGGCGAGCTCGGGCTCGCACGGGGAGGCGGCATCGCCGTGTCCGGGGACCGGAGGGCCGGGCGGGGGACGCGCGGCGCTGACGACGGCTCGTCCCTCCGACCCAGCGGAGGGGGCTTCCGAGGCGTCTCGACCTTTGCAGCCCGGTCGGGCGCCGTCGAGGAAGTGCCGTCTCAGGGGGGTGGCGGCCGCGCGTCCCTACATGAGAAGACAGCGGACACGGCCCGGTGTTGCAGCCGGGCGGCGCCGTGACCGCCGTCAGCCGGCGGCGTCACCCGGGGGCAGCTGCCGGCGCAGCGCCCGGGCGTGGCCGCCCTCCGCCGCGGCGAGCAGGTCGAACCATGCGGCCACCCCGGTGAGGCCCTCCTCGCGGGCGACCTGGGCATAGCGGGGGAACATCTCGGCGTGCTCGTAGGTCTCGGTGCCGAGGGCGTTGCGGAGGTTCTCGTCGGTGCTGCCCATCGGGGCGCCGCTGACCGGGTCGCCGGTCTCCTCGAGGATCTCGAGCAGGCCCAGGGCGTGCCCGGTCGAGCCCTCGGCGAGCCCGCGGAGCACCGCCGCGGCCTCCGACCAGCCCTCGATGTCGGCGCGACGGGCGAAGTGCAGCAGGCGCCGGTTGGCGGCCGCCTCGCGGGCGAAGGCGGTGCGGAGCCCCGCCTCGGTGCGGCTGTCGCGCAGTCCTGCCATGGCCCACACAGTAGCTCCCGGGTCACCCCTCGGCGGTCGGCTCCCCGGGCGCGGGGGCGCGGCGTCGGGGGCCCACCCACACGTGGCCGTCGTGCTCCTCCACCTCGTAGAGGACCAGGTCGCGCAGGCAGGCCCGCCTCTCGGCGGGGAAGACCCGCGCCGGGTAGCCGTTGCGGCCGGTGCGGAGGTCGTAGGTGTAGTGGTGGTATGGGCAGTCGACCTCGTCCGACCAGATCCGTGCCTCGTCGAGGGGGTTGCCCTCGTGGGGACAGGTGGTGCCGAAGGCCACCGGCTGTCCGTCGCTGAGGCGGGCGAGCAGCACCGGGATGCCCTCGACCACGGCGCGGTGGACCCGCTGGTCGACCTCGGCGGAGGGGAGGGCCCGGGCAAAAGCGGTGCGCGGCATCATCCGCCCATCCGGTGGGGAGCGCACCACGGCCGGCGCACCCCGGGGAGTGCCGGCCGTGGCCGCAGCGGAGGACCCGTCCTAGCGGCCGAGGTCCGAGCTCATGAAGCCGCGCACGAAGGGGGAGTCGCCGGGCTTGGCGCGGCGGAAGTGGCCGCTCGGCCCCTCGCCGAGGAACTCGCTGAACCACGACTCGTGCTCGATCTCCTCGTGGAGGATGGCGAGCGAGAGCGCGTAGGTGCGGTGGTCCTTGCCGAAGGTGTAGTCGCAGATGTCCGTGTAGGTGCGGATCGCGCAGCGCTCCGCCTCGACCAGCACCCGGAGCAGGTCGTGGATCTGGTTCGGCGAGCCGGTCGGCTTGCCGCCGTTGCCGCCCGGGGAGAGGCTCGGATACTCACCCATCTCCGTCTTCAGGCTGCCGGGGAGGCTGGAGACGGACTCGTTTCCGGCCATGCTGTCCGGGAGGTAGGCGTCCGGGCAGCCGGCGACGTCGGCGAAGGCGCGGATGTCCCGGGGGATCTGGCCGCCGAGCTCGTAGATGCGCGGCACCAGCGCCTCGAAGTGGTTGCGGTCCTCGATGCGGGCGTCCTCGATGATCTCCTTGAGACCCTCTCCCTCCATGCCGATCGAGTTCACCCGGAGCACCGTGTAGTAGTAGAAGGTCGTGAACTCGGCGGCGGCGGCACGGACCAGCTTGTCGACGAGCACCTCGCGATCGAGACCGGCCCTGGTCACCATCTCCTGAGCAACGCTTCCCACGTCTGATCCTCCACGTCGTGCGGATGGTCGGCAGAGAATGAGGATACGCCGATGGTACAAAGCATTAGAAAGTGACTATCGCTTCAGACCGGCCGTTCCGGCCCCGGCTGCGCCGGCACGGCGGAGGGCGCCTCAGTCCCGGCCCAGCTGGCGGAGCGCCGCGGCCAGGCAGGCGGGGCAGGCGGGGGCCCCTCCACCCTGCAGCGAGCATTCGGCGCTGAGGTGCCCGTCCCACAGCCGTTCCGCGCGGGGGCGGGTGGGCAGCCGCGGCGGCAGCGCGTCGCCCCCGTTGGACGCCGCCTCCGGCGCCAGCGGCTGCATCGCCGCGCTCACCCGCCGGGGCCGGCCGCGGCCCGGTCGAGGAACCAGCGCAGCTCGCCGTGGGTCGGGCGCACCCGGGCGGCGGGCACGGTGCCGGCGACCACCCCGGCGAGCGCGGCCCGCTTCGACTCGCCGCTGACCAGGAAGGCCACGGCGGCGCCGCCGTTGATCAGCGGGAAGGTCACGGTGATGCGGTCGTAGGGCTCGTAGGTGGCCAGCCCCCGGGTCGCCCAGGCGTCGACCACCTCGAGGGCCGGGGTGCCGGGGAAGAGTGAGGCGGTGTGCCCGTCGGTGCCGATGCCGAGGAGGATCACGTCGAGCCGCGGCGCACCCGCGGGGCCGGCGGGCAGGGCGCCCTCGAGCAGCGCCGAGTACTCGGCGGCGGCGGCATCGAGGTCGGGGCGCTCCGCCTCCATGCGGTGCACCTGGCCCGGGGGGATGGGCACGTGGTCGAGCAGGGTCGTGCGCGCGAGCCGGTAGTTGCTCTCGGGGTGGTCGGGTGGGGCGGCGCGCTCGTCGCCGAAGTAGACGTGCCAGCGCGACCAGTCGAGGGTGTCACGGTGCGGAGGGCTCGCCAGCCGCTGGTACAGCGCCTTTGGCGTGCTCCCGCCGGCGAGGGCGATGCTGAACGCGCCCGCGCTCGCGATCGCCGCCGCCTGGGTCGCCACCACCCACTCGGTGGCGCGCTCGGCGAGAGCCTCGGCGTCGGCGCTGACCTCGACGGTCCCGGGCAGCGCCGGGGTCACATCCTGTGGCCGGCGGCGGCGAGCAGGGCGGCGAGGTAGACCGGGTCGGCACCCTGCTCCTCGAGCTGGGTGCCCACCAGCTCGACCAGGCCGGGGCGCTCGGCGCCGCTGGTCCAGGTGGAGGAGAGGCTCCGCATCGCGCCCTCGACGGTGATCGAGGTCGTGCGCCGGTCGCCCTCTCCGGAGATCTCCACCCGGGCCACCCGGTCGCGCTGCCGGGCGCGGATCGCCACCCCCAGGACCTCGCCGGCGCTGCCGTAGCCGGGGACGTGCAGCACCGCGGGCACGGGTGACCCCGCCCGCTCGAGGCGTGAGGTCAGCCAGCCGGCGAGCAGCCGCGCCTCGGCGCTCGGTGGGGTGCTGGCGCAGCGCACCTCCACCTCCTCGATCCCCCGGGCGAAGCCGCGCAGCTCGCGGGTGTCGAAGGCACGGCCGAGCAGCTCCCGCCAGGGGCGGAGCCGGCTCCAGGCGAGGTCGCCGATCGGAGGGACGGAGGGGAGGCGCTCCACCGTCCGCGCCAGCGTCGCCAGGGTGGCGGCGGGGTCGGGATAGGCGTCGCTGTCGAGCACCAGCCGCTCGCAGAGCTCGAGGGCGTCGGGGCTCAGCGCCTGGGTGAGCGGGGGTGCCCCGGCCAGCCAGAGGTAAACGGGGACGTCCGGCAGCAGCAGCGGGCTCACCACGCTGCGGAGGTGGAGGGCGGTCTCGCCGCCGACCTCGAGCCGGACCAGCTCGACGCAGATCTGCTCGCCCCGGGTGGCCGAGCAGCTCAGGCTGAGGTCGGCCTCGATCCGGGGCGCGGCCGCCGGGTCGGCGACGAGCACGATCGCCCGGGTGGGATGGCTCGCCGCGGTCCGCTCGACCACCTGGGCGGCCTGCTCGGCGCTCTCCCGGTCGGCGCAGGCGACCACCAGGGTGAGCACCGAGAGCCGGACGCTGCGGGTCTCGTCGCCGGCACGCAGCAGCGAGGCGCGCATCTCGGCGAGCTCGCGGGTGACCGCGTGGAGCCCGCTGACATGCTGGGCGCGGAGCAGGCCCGCGCCGGTGGCCGCCACGGCTAGGGCCGCCGCCAGGCGCGGCCGTCGCGGGCGAGCAGGTCGTGCGCCGCCTGCGGGCCCCAGGTCCCGGCCTCGTGGTTGGGGAAGTCATCGACCTTCGGCGGATGGGCGCGCCAGCCGTCGAGGATGGCGGTGCACAGCCGCCAGGCCTCCTCGACCTCGTCCTCGCGGGCGAAGAGGGTGGCGTCGCCGAGCATGCAGTCGAGCAGCAGCCGCTCGTACGCCTCGGGCGACTGGGTGAGGAACGAGCTCCCGTAGAGGAAGTCCATGTTCACGGTGCGGATGCGCATCGCCTGGCCCGGCACCTTGGCGTTGAAGCGCAGCGTGATCCCCTCGTCGGGCTGGATGCGCACCACCAGCAGATTGGGGTCGATCGAGCCCGGCGCCGGCGTGCCCGACGGGGTGGCCGCCTGGCCGCCGAAGGGAGAGTGGGGGACACTGCGGAACTGGATGGCGACCTCGGTGGCCCGTCGCGGCAGGCGCTTTCCGGTGCGCAGGTAGAAGGGGGTGCCGGCCCAGCGCCAGTTGTCGATCTCGAGCTTGATGGCGACGAAGGTCTCGCGCAGCGAGGTGGGGGAGACGCCCGGCTCCTCGCGGTATCCGGGAACATGCTCGCCCTCGACCCAGCCGGGGCCGTACTGGCCGCGCACCGTCATCTCGAGCACGTCGTCGGGGTGGATGGGGCGGATGGCGCGGAGCAGCTTCACCTTCTCGTCGCGCACCGTCTCGGGCTGGAAGTTGGCGGGCGCCTCCATCCCGATCAGCGCCACCAGCTGCATGATGTGGTTCTGGACGATGTCGCGGAGCGCGCCCGACTCCTCGTAGTAGGCGCCGCGCCCCTCGACCCCGATCGACTCGGCGACGGTGATCTGCACGTGGTCGATGTACTGCCGGTTCCACACCGGCTCGAAGATGCCGTTGGCGAACCGGAAGACGTGCAGGTTCTGCACCGTCTCCTTGCCGAGGTAGTGGTCGATGCGATAGATCTGGCTCTCGTCGAAGTACCGGTGCAGCTCCTCGTTGAGCGCCCGCGCGCTGGCGAGGTCGCGGCCGAACGGCTTCTCGACGATCAGCCGCACGAAGCCCTCCGGGGCCGGCGGCCGGGTCATGCTCGCCTCGCCGAGGCGGCGCGCCACCATGGCGATGCCGCTCGGCGGGATGCTCAGGTAGTAGACGCGGTTGCCCATCGTGCCGCGCTCGACGTCCACCTCCTCGAGCACGCTGCGCAGCGGGGCCAGGCCCTCGGGCTCGTCGAGCTCCACGCACGCGTAGCGGATCCCCTCCGCGAACGCCGCCCACCGGGTGTCGGTGACCGGGAAGCGGCCGAAGCGCTCGACCGCCTCGCGCATCGCGGTGCGGAACTCCTCGTCGGTCAGCGGCGTGCGCCCCGCCCCCACCACGGTGAAGCCGCCGGGCAGCAGGCCCTGGACGCCGAGCGCGTAGAGGGCGGGCACCAGCTTGCGCCGGGTGAGGTCGCCGGTGGCGCCGAAGATCACCAGCGCACACGGCTGCGGGGTGCGTTCCAGCCGCAGCCCCTCGCGCAGCGGGTTGGTCTGCGCTGGCGTCCTGGTTCCGACCTCCATCAGCGTGCCGGGGTGGCCACCTGGCCGCCGTGGAGGGCGTCGACCTTCTCGGCGATGCCGGTGATCAGCTCGCTGTAGGAGTCGGCGAACTGCTTGACGCCGGCCTCGAGCAGCTGCTGGGTGACGGCGTCGATCTCGATGCCGGCGGTGCGCAGCCGCTCGATGACGCGGTGGGCACCGGCGTAGTCCTCGCGCACCGTGTCGCCACGGACCACGCCGTGGTCGGCGAACGCATGGATGGTCTCGAGCGGCATGGTGTCGACGGTGTCGGGGCCGATCAGCTCCTCGACGTAATAGACGTCGCGATACGCGGGGTTCTTGGAGCTGGTGCTCGCCCACAGCGGCCGCTGCACCGCGGCGCCCTGGGCGAGCAGGCCGGCGAAGCGCTCGCCACGGAAGATCTGCTCGAACCGCTCGTAGGCGAGCTTCGCGTTCGCGATCGCCGCCCTGCCCAGCAGCGAGCGCAGCTCGGCGTCGTCGGGCCGCTGCTTCAGGCGCTCCTCCAGCAGCCGGTCGACGGCGGTGTCGACGCGGCTCACGAAGAACGACGCCACCGAGCGGTTGCCGACGGGGAGGCTGTCGGCGGCGCGGCGTTCGAGGCCGCGGATGTAGGCCTCGGCGACGGTCTCGTAGGCACCGAGCGCGAAGATCAGGGTGACGTTGATGTTCAGACCGTCGGCGATCAGCTGCTCGATCGCGGGGATACCCGCGGGGGTCGCGGGCACCTTGATCATCAGATTGGGACGGTCGACCCTGTCCCACAGGAACCTCGCCGCCGCGATCGTCCCCTCGGTGTCGTCGGCGAGGTCGGGGGCGACCTCCAGGCTGACGAATCCGTCGCCGCCCCCGGTGCGGTCGTGGATGGCGCGCAGGGTGTCGGCGGCGTGGCGGATGTCGGAGACCGCCAGCTCGACGAAGAGGTCGTCGGGGGACGTCACTCCGGCGCTCACCAGCTCGCGCAGCTGCGCGTCGTACCGGTCGCCCTCGGCGATCGCCTTCTGGAAGATGGTCGGGTTGCTGGTCATCCCGGTGACGGCGTCGTCGGAGATGAGCCTGGTCAGCTGATCGGTGGTCACCAGCTCACGGCTGATGAAGTCCAGCCAGACGCTCTGGCCGTGCTCTGTGAGCGCGTGAAGAGGGTTGCGGTCCATCCCGATATGGTCTCAGGTTGTCCCGCCGGCCGCTCTGACCGGGGAGGAGGCGGGTCGCACCCCGCCTCCTCCCGCCGGGTCAGTCCTTCCCGGCCAGTCTCCTCGCCGCCGCCACGATCGCGGGGGCGTCGATCCCGGCCGCCCCCAGCAGCTCGGCGGGGGTGCCCGACGTCGGCAGGGTCCGGACTGCGAGCTGGACCACGCGCGGCGGCTGCGCGTCCCCGGCGAGGGCCTCGAGGACGGCGCTGCCGAGGCCGCCCTCGGGGTGGTGGTCCTCGACCGTCAGCAGCCGGCCACCGGTGACCCGCGCGGCCTCGCGCAGGGTGGCCACGTCGACCGGCTTCACCGAGTAGAGGTCGATGACCCGGACGTTGATCCCGGCCTTCTCGAGCTCGGCCGCGGCGTCGAGGCAGAGGTGGAGGGTGACCCCGGCGCCGATCAGCGCGACGCTGTCCTCGTCGTGCTCCAGCACCACCCTCGAGCCGCCGACCCTGAAGGTCTCGTCGGGCCCGTAGATCACCGGGTAGGCACCCCGGGTGGTGCGCATGTAGACGATGCCGGCGGTGTCGGCCATCAGCCCGACCAGCTTCGACGCCGCGTTGGCGTCGGAGGGGTAGAGGACCGTCGAGCCGCGCACCGCGCGGATCATCGCGAGGTCCTCGAGCGCCATCTGCGAGGGCCCGTCGGCGCCGATCTCGACGCCGGCGTGGGAACCGCTCAGCCGGATGTCGGCCTCGGAGATGCTGGCCATCCGGATGAAGTCGTAGGCGCGGGTGAAGAACGCGGCGAAGGTGGAGGCGAAGGGGACGTATCCGCGCACGCTCATGCCGACCGCCGACGCGACCAGCTGCTGCTCGGCGATCCACATCTCGAAGAAGCGCTCGGGATGCTCCTTCTTGAACGACTCGGCGTAGGTGGAGTTGCTCACCTCGGCGTCGAGGACCACCACGTCGGGGCGGGCGCCGAGGGCGGCGAGCGCGTCGCCGTAGGCACGGCGGGTGGCCACCTTGGTGCCCAGCTCGTAGGTCGGGAGCTTCACCGTCCCGCCCCTTGCGGTCGTCGGCGTGCCGGGCTCGGGCGGGTTGTTGGCGATGGTCAGGTGGCGGATGCCGCCCAGCTCCTTGATGGCGCGCTCCGCCATGTCCGGCGGCAGCGCCTTGCCGTGCCAGTCGTCCTTGTTCTCGACCTCGCTGAAGCCGGACCCCTTCTTGGTCCGGGCGAGGATGGCCACCGGCCGGTCGCGCTCGGCGCGCGCCTCCTCCAGGGCCCGGTCGACCTGCTCGATGTCGTGGCCGTCGATGACGATCGCGCGGCAGCCGAAGGCCTCCACCCGGGCCTGGTAGACGTCCATCTCCCACTCGTACTCGGTGGGCCCGCGCTGGCCGAGGCGGTTGATGTCGCAGATCGCGGTCAGGTTGTTGAGCCCGTAGTGGGAGGCCTTGTCGAACGCCTCCCAGATCGAGCCCTCGGCGAGCTCGCTGTCGCCGCAGAGCACCCACACGTGGTACGGGAGCTTGTCGAGGTACTTGCCGGCGAGGGCGACGCCGACCGCGATCGGCAGGCCCTGGCCGAGCGAGCCGGTGGCCACGTCGACCCAGGGCAGCACCGGCGTGGGATGCCCCTGCAGCGGCGAGCCGAACTCGCGGTAGGTCATCAGCTCCTCGTCGGAGATCACGCCGACCGCCTTGAAGAGCGCGTAGTTGAGCGGCGAGGCGTGGCCCTTCGAGAAGATCAGGTGGTCGTTGGCGGGCGACTTGGGGTTCGACCAGTCGTAGCGCAGGTGACGCGCCGCCAGCACCGCGATCAGGTCGGAGGCCGACATCCCCGAGGTGGGATGGCCGGACCCCGCCTTCGTGCTCGCCCGGATGCCGTCCACCCGCAGCTGCTTCGCGAGCTCGCCGACGGTGGCGAGGTCCGATGTGGCGGTGACCTGCTCCGAGGTCGTACGTCCGGTGACCGGCATCTCCGTCCTCCGAGATCGTCCGCGCTGCCGGCGAGCTGACGCGCAGCTGGCCTCCGCGGGTCGTCTGCGACCCATCATGGGGGCAGAGGCCAGTTGCGTGCACGCGCCCCGGCGGTGGTCGTGAGGGTGGCCTGGTCGGGCGCCTGGCAGGGGAGGGGCTCCCACCCCGCGGGGGGACGCTCCTCCCCCCGGGCCCGCTCAGGCGGGGCCGAGGACCGCCGCCACGGCGCAGCGCGCGGCGTCGACGGTCACCCCGGACGCCACCTCACGAGCCCTGCGGACACCGGGCTGGACCATGCTCTCCAGCCGCGCCCAGCCGCGGTCGTCGCGGTGGGCGGCCACCAGCACCCGCTCGGGCGCCGCGATCTGCTCGTGGATACCCTGGCAGGCCAGCACCGTGCCCCCGACCGCCGCCGCCGCCTCCCGCCAGGGGTCGAGCTCGCCGCTCACCGCCGCGTAGCCGGCGCCGGCGAGGCTCTCCCAGGCCTGGGGGGAGCGGACCGGCATCTCGACGTGCCCCACCCGGCCGTCCACCACCTCGACCCCGGCGGCGCCGCCGTCACGGGCCCGGAAGCGCAGCCGCGGGTCGCCGTCGAGCACCACCGCGGGCGGGCGCACCAGCCCGGTCGCGGGGCCGGCGCCGAGGACCACCACCTCCCGGGCGCGGGGCATCCAGAACGACGCGGCCTGGCGCGCCGCCTCGGCGCCGGGGCCGGAGACCACCACGGCGAGGGTGCCGGAGCCGGTGACGCAGGTCCACGCCTCGCCGGCGCGGCCCGCGGGCACCGAGCTCCACTTCAGCCGGCGGGCCCCGAGCACGCCGCGCACCGCCAGCGCGTCGCGGCGCAGCGCGCAGGCGATCAGCCCGCACAGCCAGGGTTGCGTGGCCAGGTCCTGGGTCTCGGGCACCTCGGTCTCCGGTGACGGGGATGGTGGGAACGATGGATTGTGGCGCGCCGGCGGGTCGGGGCGGCCCCCGGTCGGGGGGGTGTAGACTCCGCTCCCACCGCGCCGGTGGCAGCGCGCGCCCATAGCTCAGCCCGGATAGAGCAGCGGACTACGGATCCGTGCGCGGGGGTTCAAATCCTCCTGGGCGCGCCACACTTTTCCCTCTCCGGCGGCTGCCTTGGGGGCAATCCCTGCCGCGACACGGTCGAGGAATCCGGGGCGGTCACCACGCGATGCGGGCGGCACGGC